>CBDVCK010000037.1:0-19014 GCA_965372465.1 uncultured Thermoplasmata archaeon
TTTTCATTATTACAACACATAATTGAGATATCACACATCTAAGAGAAACCTTTAATTAAGCAGTGTATCATTTCTTATCCGATGAAGGCCGCAGTATCAAGGTTCATGGTTTTCTTCTTTATATTGCTATTAATAACTTTACCCTCAGCAGTAGCGCAAAATGACACCGGCGAGGATCAGGAAAGTGATGAAGGGTGTATCCTCACAACCTTCTGTGTGGTTTCGCTTTTCTTGTTGTATATGGTGTACCTCAGCGCAAAGCGCAAGAAGGAAGCCTCGGAAAGGGATAAGACAGGGACACAGCCAGGCTCACCGCCACGCCCACAAGGATACCGTTACCCCATATCGCATAGACCCTATCCAACTGCGAAAACTCCCGCATATCCCCCACCTCAAATGCCAAGAAAAGAGGATGTGAAATGCAATCTGTGCAACTCCAAGAATCTGAGGTTCTTTGAAGAAGGCTATGCCAAGTGCAACGATTGCAGGCATGTGTTTTACATGAGAAAGTCATACGACCGCACAAAAAAAAGGTAGAAGCATTTTTGATATAAAAACATCAATCGATTACCACAAGAACATCGTTTGCATCAACGCTGTCGCCTTCCTTGACCTTAACCTCTGAGATTTTCCCCTCCCTATCCGAGGTGATCTCGTTCTCCATTTTCATGGCTTCCAAAATTACAACCACATCCCCTACTTTGACCTCATCACCTAATTTGACCTTGACATATATCACCTTACCAGGCATGGGAGCCGAAATACCTCCCATGGCAACCGCAGGGTGTGAAGACATCCTCCTCTCTTGTGATACATATTGAGCCGCAGAATCCAAAGCATGGCTTTTTGTCTTGGATAGCCCGCGAACACCGAATAAATTATCACTTTCAATTACCCTTTCCCTTGAATTTACAATTACATTCATCTTACCTGAAGCAGGCTCCCCATCAAGTTCAATGGTAAAAAGGCCACCATCCACGGCCAACAGCATAGAGTTATCTTGCTTATCTTCAATTGATGTATCGTGTTGTTTACCGTTAACCATCACATTGAACCTTTTATTCTCTAGCTTCTCGATTTGGATCTCGTAGTCCTTTCCCAGGATATTCAACGTGAAGGTTCTCATAGGTTCCTACCTCTGGCATTCATCAATTCGAGCCTACCTGCAATTCCCCAGGGGCTGGCTTCTTTTCTTGGTATTTTTCTTTGAGTTTTTCCTTGGATTTCGATCTTCAAATAATTGAAGGCAAGTGCCGCGGCAATTGCGGCAACCTCAGCCTCATCTACTATCCTACCGTCTCTTTCATCGAAGTACCTCTTAGCCACGTGTGGAAAGAGTGCATATGAGAGAACATCCTCGATATTGTCGGTTTCAAGCTCCTTTTTCAATTTCTCCAATTCCGGCTCAAGAAGATCCGCTGGCCTGGAAGTGATGAGTTCTTCATCACCAATTGCAATCTTCTTAATCTTCTCATCGATGGGTGCCGCGCTTTTTCCATATAGTCCTTTCACCATGTTCTTTGTTTCCTTGGGGATCATCTTGTAGCGTCCTGCAAGAAGAACGTTCAAAGTTGCCTGGGTTCCAACTATCTGGCTTGAGGGGGTAACAAGCGGCGGATACCCGAGTTCTGCTCTCACCTTTGGCACTTCCCTCAACACCTCCGGCAATCTGTTTTCAGCATTCTGATCCCTGAGCTGTTTTACAAGATTCGACATCATTCCCCCGGGAATCTGAAACTGTAACACATCGGTATCTATGCCAGTAAACTCACTCTCGTATATCCGGTATTTTTTCCTTACCTTTGAAAAATGATTTGCAACCTCTCCCAGAATCGAAAGGTCCAAGCCGGTATCATATGTAGTCTCCTTAAGCATTGCAACAATGGTTTCGGTTGGCGGCTGCGAGGTGCCGCTGGAAAGACTGGAGATCGCACAATCTACTATATCTGCACCTGCCTCGATTCCCTTGAGATACGATGCTGTTGCAACTCCGCTCGTGTCATGGCAGTGCATGTGAATAGGTATTGAGATACCCTCTTTTAATTTGGAAACAAGCTCGTAAGATGCAGCAGGTAAGAGCAATCCTGCCATATCCTTGATACAAAGAGTGTCAGAGCCCATTGCTTCAAGTTCAATGGCCATGTTCACGAAGACCTGGGTCGTGTGCATTGGACTTATTGTGTAGCATACGCAGCATTCTGCAATTCCCCCAACTTCCTTGACCTTTTTTAGGGCGGTTTTCATGTTCCTTACATCATTGAGTGCGTCGAATATCCTGAATACGTCAATACCATTTTCATGGGCGGTTTCCACAAAGGCCTCAACCACATCATCAGGATAATGCCTGTAGCCCACAATGTTCTGACCCCTAAGCAGCATCTGGAGTTTCGTGTTCGGCATGGCATCTTTTAAGAGCCTTATTCTTTCCCAGGGGTCCTGCTTTAGGAACCTCAGGCATGAATCGAAGGTGGCACCTCCCCACATCTCAACTGACCAGTAACCCACGGAATCGATCTTCTCTGCAATTTCCACCATGTCCTCTGTGCGCATCCTGGTTGCCAAAAGGGACTGATGAGCATCCCTGAGCATTGTATCTGTGATTTTTATAGGTCTTTCTGCCAACTCTCCTCCTCCGAACATTGATTATAATGGGATATTTCCGTGCTTTTTCGAGGGTCTGGGCTCTCTTTTGTTGAGCAGGGTATGAAGTGCATTTATTACCTTTGGTCTTGTCTCCTGGGGTTCTATTATGTCGTCAACATATCCCTTTGCAGCTGCGATATAGGGATTGGCAAATTTCTTTCTGTAATCGGTTGCCAGCTCCACTCTCTTTTTTTCTTTATCTTCAGTTTTTGCTATCTCCTTTCTAAACACTATATTTACGGCACCATCAGGACCCATTACCGCAATCTCTGCAGTGGGCCATGCGTAGTTTATATCTGCCCTGATGTGCTTTGAGCACATGACATCATATGCCCCGCCATATGCTTTTCTTGTTATGACCGTGATTTTCGGAACCGTGGCCTCGCAGTATGCATAGAGCAGTTTTGATCCATTGGTAATGATGCCTCCGTATTCCTGGGTGGTGCCAGGTAAAAATCCTGGGACGTCAACAAAGGTAAGAAGAGGAATGTTGAAGGCATCGCAGAACCTGACGAACCTTCCTCCCTTTCTAGATGAATTGATGTCAAGTGTGCCTGCAAGATGTTTGGGCTGGTTGCCAACCACACCCACAGAATGACCATCCAGTCGTCCAAAGCCCACTACGATGTTCTGGGCCCAATACCGGTGTACCTCAAAGAAATCACCATTGTCAACCACCCTTATTATTACATCCTTGATGTCATAGGGTTTGTTTGGATCGTCCGGAACGATGTTGACAAGTTCAGGGTCCATTCTATTGGGATCGTCACCTGTCTCTAAATAGGGTGGATTTTCTAGGTTGTTCTGAGGGACATAACTTAGAAGTTTTTTGATCATTAAAATACATTCTTCCTCGTTTTCAGATGCGAAGTGTGCTACACCGGATTTGGTGTTATGGGTCATGGCCCCTCCTAGCTGCTCGAAGGTCACCTCTTCCTTGGTAACGGTTTTTATCACTTCAGGACCTGTGATGAACATATGACTTGTGCCCTTGACCATGAGAATGAAATCCGTCATTGCAGGGGAGTATACTGCCCCCCCGGCGCAGGGTCCCATTACAGCCGATATCTGCGGGATCACACCCGAGGCCATTACATTTCTGAAGAATATCTCGGCATATCCACCAAGGCTCACCACACCCTCCTGGATTCGAGCTCCACCTGAATCGTTCAATCCAATTACAGGGGCTCCATTTCTCATGGCAAGGTCCATTATCTTGCAGACCTTTTCAGCAAAGGTCCACCCCAGGGAACCGCCGAAGACAGTGAAGTCCTGGGAGAATACATAGACCAGGCGTCCGTCGATATTACCGTAACCTGTGATGACTCCGTCACCGAGGATGCGCTTCTTCTCCATCCCGAAATCCGTGCACTCGTGCAGAGCAAAAACATCAAGTTCAACAAAGCTTCCGGGATCAAGGAGTTTTTCCACTCTTTCTCTGGCGGTGAGCTTCCCCTGTTTGTGTTGCTTCTCGATGCGATCGGGGCCTCCCCCTAGCTTGGCCTTCTCTTTCTTTTCCCTGAGCTCCTTTATTTTCTCTTCCACGGTCATGTCATGCCTCCTTTTGACGGGATATTGTGATTGGGATAAGTAGTTTATCTCCCCAAAGGGTTTTTGGATTATAAGAATTGTGATTGGAATATGAATATTCATTAAACGGATATCCCCTATAATTTAAGGAAAATGAATGTAAAAATTTGGAAATCCTTTTATCGTCAGATAGCCTTGCAAGCTTCATCCACAGAAAACCGCAGGATACCACCATTTTCAAATGGTGGAGGAACGCAAGGTGCGGTTTTCGAGTGATGATACCCACATTTTTCAAATGTGGGTTGTTCATTTGAGGGACCCTAACCATGACCACAGATCCTAACAAAGCAAGGATGATCAGAGCCCAGCTTGCGGAAACCTTCGATGCAATCGCTCCTCATTTCGATATCACCCGCTACAAACCCTGGCCCGAGAGCATGAGATTCATATCTACCTTGTCAAAGGGCTTGCGGGTTTTGGATCTAGGGTGCGGCAATGGGAGGAACGCTATTTATCTTGCCAGGGAGGGCATGAAGGTTATAGGCTTGGACTTTTCCAAAGGTCTAATCAAAATCGCAAAGAACAAATCGGAATGGAGGGAAGTTGCGGATTCTGTTGCTCTTTTACAGGGCGATATAACCTCACTTCCCCTGGAAGATGAATCGGTTGATGCGGTATTGTATATTGCTACCATCCATCATCTCCCCACTCCCCATGAAAGACTGCAAAGCCTGCTCGAGGTTTCGCGATGCCTAAAACCCGGAGGGTCCGCCCTGGTTTCTGCATGGGCTCAAGAGCAGGAGAAGTTCAAGAACGAACTCCAAAAATCCAAGGAAAATAAGGAAGATGGATTCGAGTACGGCGACATCTTCTTGCCCTGGAAGATGAAGGGGGGAAGAGAGTTTCAGAGGTACTATCATCTATTTTCCAAGGAAGAATTTGCTGACATGATCGATAAAAGTAGCCTTGAAGCAGTGAGAATCTTCTTCTCCGCTGACAACCATTATACTGAACTTAAGAAAACTTAAAATTGTAGGAGAATTGTCTTCTTTACATACTCGAATTTTCCTCGTGAAAACATATTCCGAAAAGTTTATATGATATCAAAATGATATCTATTATGATATATATGACAGAGACACAGGTAATATTTAGGGTGGAAAAAGAAATGTTAAAAAATCTCGATAAAAGCCTCCCGATCTTCGGATTTAAAACCAGAAACGAATGGTTTAGAGCCAAGGTAAGGGAAGCAATCGAAGAGGCAGATAAGAAAAAGATGTTGAGTAAACTTGATAAATTATCAATAGAGGATATCTCTGAGGAGGAAATAGTACAGATGGTCAAGGAGTGGCGAAAGAGGAAGGGGAATAATTGACCATTATTATAGATACAAACGTTCTAATTGCGCTGTTGATTAAAAGAGGAACAGTCAGGGAAATTATTATCAATAATCCTGGAGAATTCGTTACTCCAGAGTGGTGTTTTGAGGAGTTGTGGGAACATAAGCAGGTATGGAATAGGAAGAATATGAAAGAAAGTCAATTGAAAGAAATTTTTGAAGACTTGAAGGAACATTATATCCTATCTGTTCCGAGAGATGACTACATAACCAACGAAAAAGAGGCGTCAAAGCTTATCGATGATCCTGACGATATTGCAGTGATAGCACTTGCATTGGCAATAGATAACCAAGGAATTTGGACCTTTAATACCAGGGATTTTTTGACTGAGAAGATTCAGAAACGGATCAAGATTCTTTCAACCAAGGATGTTATCGAGTTATATCCTATGGCAAAGGAAGATTGACAAGAATTATATTTATTAGGTAAAAACCATTATGCCGAGTTGAAAAAAGAGTAATCTATTTACTTTCAACGATCCTCATAAACTCTTCTTCATCAATGATTTTGATGCTCAGTTTTTTTGCCTTGGCAAACTTTGACCCGGGTTTTTCTCCAACCACAACAAAGTCTGTGTTTTTCGATATGCTACTTGAGACAATTCCTCCCCTTTCCAAAACAAGATTCTTTGCCTCATCCCTTGACAAGCCTTCCAGGCTCCCTGTGAACACGAACTGCTTACCCTCAAGAGGGCCTTGTGCTTTGACTGTTGGACTGACCCCCAGTTCCAATAATGCATCGATGAGCTTCTTGTTTTCCTCATCTGCAAAGAAAGAAACTATACTCTCTGCAGTTTCCTTGCCTATTCCCTTTATGTTCTCCAATTGATAGAACATGGCATTGGAAAGGTTCTCAAAGTTGCTGTATTTAGAGGCTAATAGCTGGGCTGCGTACTGGCCCACATGCCTGATTCCCAGGGCGAAGATCAATCTTGAAAACTCCTGGGTCTTGCTTTTTTCTATTGCTTCCAATAGATTGTCTGCTGATTTTTCCTCGAATCCCTCGAGTTCTAAAAGTCTCTTTTTGTCAAGGGCATACAAATCCGAAAGATCCTTAATCAATCCCGCATCCAGAAGCTTGTCCACTGTCTCAGGTCCCAGATGTTCTATGTCCATGGTGTTTCTTGATGCGAAATGTGCAATTCTGCGTTTAAACTGTGCAGGGCACTGCAGGTTCTGGCACCTCCACCTTGCCTCACCTTCAGGTCTTTCAATCTCACCTTTGCATTCAGGACATTGTTTGATCATCTCAAAGGGTTTGGAGTCCTTTCCCCTCTGTTCCACAATAGATTTTACCACCTGGGGTATCACATCCCCACTTCTTTCCACAAGGACGTAATCCCCTTCTCTCAGATCCTTTTTCTTGATCTCGTCCTCGTTATGCAGTGTGGCTCTTGAAATGGTGACGCCGCCAACCTCAACCGGCTCTAGGTTCGCAACAGGGGTCAATGCGCCGGTTCTCCCCACCTGCCATTCAATTGAAACAAGTCTTGTGGTGGCCTGTCTTGCCTTGAATTTGTAGGCAATTGCCCATCTCGGGTGTTTGGTTGTCTCCCCCAGCATCCTCTGATGTTCAAGTTCGTTCACTTTGATGACAGCACCGTCGATCTCGTAATCCAGTTCATCTCGCATTTCTTCAAGTTCGTTACAATATTCGATTACTTCGTCAAGATTGTTGCAGAGCTTGGCAAGGGGATTGACCTTGAAACCCGCCTTCTTCATTGCGGTTAAGCTTTCCCAATGAGTGTAAAATCCGATACCCTCGAGATACGATAAACTGTAAATGAAAATATCAAGGGGGCGTGAGGCAGGAATCTTTGGGTCCAATTGCCTAACCGAACCCGCTGCTGCATTTCTTGGATTGGCAAAAATGGATTCCCCGGCGTCCTTACGGATTATATTCATCCTATTAAAACCCTCAAGAGGCATGTAGACCTCGCCTCGCACCTCGATATTGGCAAGCCTTTCATCTTCTATTTTAAGGGGAATACTGCGAATGGTTTTGAGATTGAGAGTAACATTTTCACCGACTTTTCCATCACCCCGGGTCGCACCCCGGATAAACATTCCATTCTCGTAAACCAGGGCAACACCCAGGCCGTCGATTTTAGGCTCCACAACATATTTACATTCAGGGACCTTCTTTAATACCCTTTTATGGAATTCGGTGAGCTCTTCAAAGGAATATGTGTTATCCAAACTGAGCATTACCGCCCTGTGCTCCACACTGGGAAATTCTTTTACAGCTTCACCCGAAACCCGCTGTGTTGGGGAGTCAGGTGTAATAAAATCCGGAAACTGCTCTTCAAAGCCCTCAAGTTCCTTAAGAAGATGGTCGTACTCGTAATCTGAAATCTCGGGGTTGTCCTCAACATAATATTTTCGATTATGATATCGAATCTGTTTGCGGAGCTTTTCAATTCTCTTCTGCGCTGCTTTTTTTTCCATAAAACTACCTCATCCCAAAAGCAGTTTTGATAAATTTTTCAAAGCCAAAGTGTTTATGATATCTTTTTTTTCTGCCCATCCACGCCTTGCGCAGGCAACACCAAATCGCATATATCTTAGATGATCCGGATGATGGCAGTCAGTTGAAATCGCGAACCTCATACCTTTATCCTTTGCGTACTTTATATTGGTATCGTTCAAATCCAGTCTATCTGGAAATGAGTTTATTTCAAGAAACACCCTGTTATCCAAAGCCGATTCTATGAGCTTATCGAAGTTCACCTTATAAGCCTCCCTTTTCCGAAAGAGTCTTCCGGTGGGGTGGGCAATTACCTTTACTTTTTCGTTTTCTATGGCTTTCGTAATTCGTTTTGTCATTTCTTTTTCAGTCAAATTAAAACTGGAGTGCACAGAGCCTGTTAAGAAATCTATTTTTTCTTCGAATTCCGGTTGAATATCAAGCCTGCCATCAGGTTTTATGTTGCACTCAAGACTTGAGAATACATGGAAATTTTCATTCTTCGAATTTATCTTTCGGATCTCTTCAATCTGTTTTAGCAACCTATGCTTTGACAAGCCTCCTGCAATTTTCAGGGATCCAGAATGATCACATATGGCCAAATAAGTATAACCTAACTTCTTGGATGCCTCAACAAGTTCCGCTATCGATGCCACCCCGTCGCTTGCTTCGGTGTGAACATGTAAATCGCCTTTTATGTCCGATTGTTCGATAAGTTTGGGGATTTTATTCTTCTTGGCAAACTCCACTTCTCCCTTATCCTCCCTAAGTTCGGGAGGGATATATTCGAGCCCCAAGACGTTATAGACCTTCTCTTCATCATCCCCAGCAATCATTTGTTCGGAGTCCTTTTCAAACACACCGTACTCGTTTATTTTAAGATTCTTTGAAATGGCCAGTTTTCTCAGTTTTACATTGTGCTCCTTTGAACCGGTGAGGTACTGAAGTGCAGCACCAAAGGATTCTTCTGCAACAACCCTGATGTCCACCTGCATGCCACCCCCGAGCCTTACACTGGATTTTGTATCACCCTTCTGAAGGACCTCGGTAACATTTTTATAGGAAACGAACCTGTCCATAACCTCCTCTGCCTTTTCTGAAGAAACCAAAATGTCTATATCTCCCACTGTCTCCCTCATTCTTCGAAGGCTTCCTGCAAGTTCAATTTTTTTCACACTTTTCAGTCCTTTGAGATGGGCCAGGAAGGCTCCTCCGTCGTTCAGGGCTTGATTTAAAAGGAATCTCCCCTTTGAACCTTCCATAATTTCTATTCCGTGAAGAATATTTTTTTCGGTCTTGGCTCCCAAGCCTTTGGTTCCTTCAAGTGCGTGGTTCTCGCATGCAAATTTCAGTTCCTCGATATTCTGGATTCCCAGTTCCTGGTAAAGTAGGGAAACCTTTTTGGGTCCAAGCCCAGGAATTTCAAGGAGAGTTAAAAGGCCTTCCGGAACCTCCTGCCTCAGAGTTTCCAGGTACCTTAGCTCTCCTGTGTCCAAATATTCCCCGATCTTTTTAGCGATGGCCTCTCCTATTCCGGGGATGTCCCTGAGCTTTCCCTTATTATAAACATCTTCGATTGCCTCTCCCAAGGATTCTATATTCTGGGCTGCCCTGCGGTAGGCCACAGGTTTGAACTTCACTGCCTGTATTTCCAGGATGTCGGCGATTTCGTACAGGAGGTGAGCTACTTCCTTGTTTTTCGTCCTATTATCACGACCATGAACTGATGCACTCATATCATTAAATGTATTATAGGTATAAAATTGATTTTATTATTGAATCATAACTTTTGATGAATCAACAAAACAAGGTATCAAGAACCCGGTTTCTCAAACTACAATCCCCTTTCAGCATCCTCAACCTGAATCAACCCGTATCCGTAATGATCGTCATGGGGTGTATCCTGCCCGGGGTATTTTTCTGCAGTGTCCATGAAGGTTTCTTTCAGATGATTTACAGCAGTAGAGCTTCCTCCTACCGCTCCTTCCCTCTGATATTGGGGATTGGCATCCAAAAGAAGAACTATTCCTCCGGCAACAAACGCTGTTGCCTGGGAGGTTCCGCTGGCCTTGGCATATTCGCCATCAGTGTAGGTGGATACTATGTCGATGCCAGGTGCAACCAGTTCGGGTTTTTTATCGGGGTCTTGTCGGTCCGTGTCAGGAGGATTCGGTAGAATAGGAGATAAACCGTCATTATCCCCTTGCGAGCTGAAGGATGCAATCGCCTTGTTCTCATCTATTGCACCGACAGCTATAACATCGTCAACAGTTGCAGGGCTTGAAACATCCCCGTCGTCATCCTCACCGTCATTGCCTGCTGCTGCCACCACAAAAACTCCCTGGCTGACGGCATATTCACAGGCCTGGGCAGTCTCATCACCCAAATTGAGGAACCTTGCCCTGCCCCCCAGAGATAGACAAATAACATCGGCACCGTTGTCAACGGCAAAACGAATGCCATCGGCTACATCGGAATCGGAACCGCTGCCGCTTGCCGAAATCGCCTTGACCACAATCATCTTTACTTTCGGTGAGATGCCCTCGATTTCACCTGAAGCCGCGATAATACCTGCAATATGTGTACCGTGGCCGTTGTCGTCATAAGGCTCGGATCTTTCGTTCACATAATCCGCCCATGCTGTGATGTTGATATGATCTAGATCAGGGTGCGAGGTATCGATTCCCGAGTCAACAATACCTATTACCACTCCTTCCCCTTCGTAACCATCAGTGTTCATGTCTTTTATCTGAGTGATTTCAAAGGCCCATTCTGTTCGATCGATATGTCCGCCATTGCCGTTATCCGGCCAAGGAATGATTCCGTTGTCAGAGCCTGTAAACATCAGCCAGACTAAGGATATGAGCACTATTACTGCCACAATGAAAATTGCCAGTGTTACGATATTCTTCTTTTCCATAATACCTACTCGCTTACTTACCTAACAAACGTATTCTCCATATTTTTCTTTTTAGTTAAATATTTTTGGAATTTCAGGTTATTTTCGGGAATTTAGGCAGAATAACACAAATGTTTTTATATAACTCCGACCATCAAGGCAAAAAACCACGCTGGAGATTGGAAAAATGGGACTTTGGCAAGGAAAATCACAGAGAAAACCAACAGGTGGCAGGCTTCGCCGTGCAAGAAAGAAGAGAAAGTTCGAAATTGGAGCAGAGTTGCAAGCCACAACTATTGGTAATGAGCGAAAGAAACATGCAAGGACCAGGGCGGGTAATCAGAAGATCAGGGTCCTATCCACAGATACCGCTAATGTGGTGATACCCAAGAAGAAGCAGGTGAAGAGCGTCAAGATAACAAGTGTTCTTGAAAATCCTTCAAACCCGCACTATGTGCAGCGAAACGTCATGACAAAAGGTGCCATAATCCAGACAGAACTCGGACCTGCAAGAGTTACTTCACGTCCCGGCCAAGACGGCATCATCAACGCGGTTTTGATCTCAGATTAGAGCTGAGTGTATGCCTGCAAAAAAAGAGAAGTTCATTGTTCTATATCCTGAATATTTTATGTCTAAATATACCAGAGACGAGGGAAGGAGGATCCCTAGATCCCTGGCAAAAAAGTCACCAACTGTTGAGGATATCGAAAAGGCTGTAAAGTCCCTTGGCTTGAAACCCATTGTAGAGAAGGATAAATCCTATCCCAGGTATTGGTACAAAAAGAGGGGAAGGGTACTGGTTGAGAAGAAGATGCAAAAATCGCTCCTTTTAAAGAAGATATCCCAGGGTATGTCGAAGTAACAAGGTTTTGAAAAAAATTATTTTTTGGATATTTTTAGATTTTCTACCTGTCCTGGGGAGTCTCCACGGAATCCACTATCTTCTTACCAGCGGAAACACAGTCAACCGAGTGAATCACGGCACCCATCATTTCCAAGGTCTTCTCAACTTCCTCATAATCTATATCCGTTCCCTCAATTGTGATTTTGAGGCTGTCGGTCTCCTTGTCCACTTCCTCAAGCATGCAGTTAACACCCGAGACACCTTCAAGGTCCGAAACCGTTCTCGATACCTCGACTATAGATGGATTATGCGGTTTCAAAACATCCAAAATCAACAGTTTAATCTCGCTCAATTTACTTACTTCCTCCTTTCTTGGGTCTGCTGCAAACCGCGAATTCATCCCCGTCAAAAAATACGTCTAAGTCGGGATTTTCTTCTTGAATTTCCTGAATTTTATTCACGACATCTTGAAGAGTTATGGATTCGTCGTTTTTGTCGATTTTAAGTTCGATTTTCTTGTCCATTTCTGCCCTCCATCATACCCATATTACCTCGCTTTGAGAATCTGGATAACACAGGTTGGAGTCCGTAAAATACACATGCGAAAACTGATATAAATATTTTGTGCAGATGGGTTTTTGAAATATAAGAGTGTAAAACATCCGATTTTCTGAGTTCCTTTGATTCTCTGCATCGCATAACTATTTATAAAATAAAAACATTAAGCCTTCCCCACAAACGATTCTCAATGGTGCTGGTTATGGTAGAATTCAAAACAGTGGTTTCGGATCCCAAGTCAGGGGAGACCTATCAATGGGATGTGAAAGGCCATCATGCCAACTCCCTGGTAGGTAAAAGGATTGGTGATGAGGTGGACGGTATATTCGTCAGCCTGCCAGGTTACAAATTGGTAGTAACCGGTGGCAGTGATAAAGACGGTTTTCCCATGAGAAAGGACGTACCGGGCCCAAGGAGAAGAAAGATACTCATCACCGAGAGTGTGGGTTTCCATCCGGACGATAAAGGTGTGAGAAAAAGAAAGACCATTCGGGGCAACACCATCTCACCCGACATCGTTCAAATAAACATGAAGATCACGGTTCACGGTTCAAAATCAATTGAGGATCTGCTCAAAGAAGAGGAAAGCAAATGAAGGTCAAGAAACAGCCTGAGATGAACATAGGTATGGTGGGTCATGTCGACCATGGCAAGACCACCCTAACAAAGGCACTCTCAGGAGAATGGACTGACCGTCATTCGGAGGAAATCAAACGGGGTATCTCAATTAAACTGGGATATGCCGATACCGCTTTTTACAAATGTCCAAAATGTACAGAGCCGGAATGCTATTCCACAAAGGAAAAATGTCCAGTCTGCGGTGAAAAAACAGAATTTCTTAGGGCCATTTCATTCGTGGATGCTCCAGGCCATGAAACCCTTATGGCCACAATGCTTTCGGGTGCAGCTATCATGAACGGTGCACTGCTTCTCATTGCCGCCAATGAAAAATGTCCTCAGCCCCAGACCAAGGAGCATCTTCAGGCTCTGCGAATCGCAGGCGTCAAGAACATAATCGTTGTTCAGAACAAAATCGACATAGTAGGCGAGGAAAGGCTACTGGAGAACTATGAGGAGATAGACAGCTTCATAAAGAAAACTATTCCAGAAGGCGTTCCCATTATTCCTGTCTCTGCCCATCACGATGCGAATTTGGATGTCTTGATTGAGGCCTTGGAGAAATCCATGCCCACACCACAGTTGAATACAGACAAACCTGCAAGGATGTTCATTGCCAGATCCTTTGACATCAACACACCCGGGAGCAGACCAAAGGATTTCAAAGGTGGCGTCATTGGTGGTTCGTTGATGCACGGTAAGTTGAGTATAGGGGACAAAATCGAGATCGTTCCTGGAAGAGAGATAGAGGAAGGTGGAAAGAAGCGCAGGGAGAATTTGTTTACAGAAGTTGCCTCTCTTTTTTCCGGAGGGAAATCATATAAGGAAGTGGGGCCAGGTGGACTGGTGGGTATAGGTACACTCCTTGATCCGGTTTTGACAAAATCAGATGCATTGACAGGCAAGGTAGTGGGAATACCAGAAACGCTTCCGCAGATATGGGATAAATTGACAATCAAGGTCCATCTTTTAGATCATGTTGTGGGATCATCTGAGGATATCGAGGTTGAGGATATAAAAACAAGAGAACCTCTTATGCTGAGCTTGGGCACCACAACCACAGTGGGTATGGTCACCAGCGCCAGGGGAGACGAGGTGGATTGTAATCTGAAGATTCCCGTGTGCGCTGAGGAAGGTCAGAGGGTGGCTATTTCAAGACGGATTTCCAGTAAATGGAGATTGATTGGTTACGGCACCATCGGATAAGATATTTCTTTTACGTTTATTGTCATTTGTTGATATCCATGAAAGGAAAATCTCACACCATTGTGATTCTTGACACCAATGTGCTAATAATGAATATGGAATATAGACTCAATCTGGAAGATGATCTAACAGAGCTTCTGGGGACCTATGAGATAATGGTTCCTTCTGCCGTGCTTCATGAACTTAGATATATCAAAGACAGGCATGCAAAGGCAGCTTTGAAATTCGCTGAAAGATATGAGGTCATCGAATCTGTAAAAAAAGGAGATGACGCAATCCTAAGCCTTGCCTGCCACCTGAATGCCGTGGTTGTCACAAACGACAGGGAATTACGGGAGAGGCTGAAGGAGAAGGGATTGAAGGTATTATACATCAGGCAGAGGTCCTATTTGGCTATGGATATTCCATAGAATCATAGTATCTACCAAAAAAATGGTAAGAAATAAATACTTCTTTTGTTTTCATAAGACTTGATCAGATGAAAAAGGCAAAGCTTGTCAAGGTTTTGAAGCAGTTGGCCATGAAGGGGGCGGTAAGCAGCCCGGTTTCCATTTCATCTGCAGAATTCGGTGAGGAAATGAGGATATCCCAGCAGTCGGCTTCGAACTGGATCTTAAAACTGGTTGCTGAAGGTTTTCTCGAAAGACAGCTTGGAGCCAGGCGCCAGATGATAAGGCTCACGGGAAAGGGCATCGAGCTTCTAAAGAAGGAATATGCCGACTATCGGTTCATCTTCGAGGCCCCGGGAAAATTGGTTATCTCCGGTTCAGTGATTACAGGTTTTGGGGAAGGAAGTTACTACATCACCCAGAAGGGGTACACAAAGCAGTTCCTAAAGAAACTTAACATTGAGCCTTATGAGGGGACCCTGAATTTAAAACTCTCATCAAGCGAATTGCGAAGCCTGGAACTACTCAAACAATCGGAAGGAATCCAGGTTGAAGGTTTTAAAAAGGGTGGTAGAACCTTTGGAAAGGTAAAATGCTTTCCTGCCAAGATCAACAACATTGATTGCGCCGTGGTAATTCCTAAAAGATCCCATTACAGGGATGTCATTGAAATCATATCTAAAGTTCATCTGAGAAGAACCCTATCTCTTAAGGATGGAGATGAGGTGAAGTTAAGCGTGATGCTTTAGGCAAATAATACCAAAAATTAGGGAAAAATCTATTTTTTTAAAGCCTTGTCATGTCGATTGCTTCCACACTCTGTACACCTGTGATTCCCGAAAGAGCACCCTCGATTTCATCCGGGCCCCCTTCCTTATCCTCGATTATTACCCTTATCAGAATTGCCGTAAGTCCGAAGGCTATGGGTTTATCCTGCATGCCCTGCACTTTTGCTATTTTCTTAGCAGCCTCCATTACCCTATCCCCAAGTTCCTTGATATCCAAATCCGTGCTCTCCGGCATTATCCTGTATGTAATGGCAACTTCTCCCAAATTCTCATCCCCCATTAAATCTTAATCAAGGTCCCTGAAAACCACATTCTGTACAATAGTATTTCACACTCTGGTCCCTGCAATTTGAGCACCTGCCTATAACAGTATTTCCGCAGGCCGGGCAGGTAAAGGAAGTGGTTCCTGGTCCAATGAGTCGAATTCCGCATGAGCTGCATTTCTCAGCCTTCTCCATTGTTCTCACCGTTTCTGTCAAAGCCTAAATCAAAGCGATGGTGGGGTAACTACTTTTTCTTAAAATAAGTTTCGCTCCTTTCAAATGAAATTCTTCTAATTCTCCTTTGTTCACCCCTTAAAAATCCTTCAATACGGTTTCAAGATTCGGCTCTCCTATCTCCTGGAGTTCGTATCTTACCCTGACCACAGGTTTGTTTACCGAAACCACCCTTGTGAGGTCGATAGGGGTTCCCGCCACAACAACATCACATTCGCAGGCATTGATGGTTTGCTCGAGTTCCTCGATCTGCTTGTCGGAATAACCCATGGCAGGCAGGATTCTTTCGAGATGAGGGTACTTTTCAAAGATCTCCTTGATAGAGCCAACTGCATGGGGTCTGGGATCGATGATTTCGGCGGCATGGAACTTTTCTGCAGCGATCTCTCCCGCACCGTACGGCATCTCACCATGTGTTACACTGGGCCCATCCTCCACAACCAGTATCTTCTTTCCTCTAATCAAGGAGGGGTCATCAACACTTATCGTGGACTCAGCCTCTATGACGATTGCTTCAGGATTGATATTCTCCATGTTGTTTCTGAGGATGTTAATATTCTCCCTGCTTGCGGTTCCGATTTTATTTATTATGAGGACATCTGCCATCCTGAAGTTGGACTCACCCGGATGATATCGTATCTCATGATTCGGTCTGTGGGGGTCCAAAACAACTATTTGCAGATTGGGTTTATAAAACGAAAAATCGTTATTTCCTCCATCCCACACGATGATATCAGCCTCGGACTCAGCCTCGGCAAGAATCTTTCCATAGTCCACACCTGCATAGACGATTATTCCCTTGGTGATGTGTGGTTCATACTCTTCCCTCTCCTCTATGGTGCAGTCATGTTTATCCAGATCATCCATTGTCTCAAAGCGCTGCACCGCTTGTTTAACAAGATTTCCATATGGCATGGGATGCCTGATGGTCACAACCTTCTTTTTCTTGGCTTTGAGGATCTCACAGACCTTCCTGGTTGTCTGGCTCTTTCCACACCCCGTTCTTACGGCACAGATGGATATTATAGGGACATTTGCAGAAAGCATGGTGCTTTTCGTTCCCATGAATCTGAAGTCCGCGCCGGCAGCCAAAACAATCGAGGCTTTATGCATTACAGCTTCGTGTGATAGGTCGCTGTATGCCAAAATAACTTCATCTATGTCATGTTCTTGAATTAGGTTTACGAGGTCTTCTTCAGGTAAAATGGGGATACCTTTTGGATAATTAGGTCCTGCAAGTTCCATAGGATATCTTTTATCGTCAATACCTGGTATCTGGGTTGCGGTAAATGCAACAACTTCGTAATCCTCATTGACTCTGAAATAAGCGTTGAAATTATGAAAATCCCGTCCCGCTGCACCCATGATTATTATCTTTTTCTTTGCCATGGTTATTACCTCCAGGAAGCTTCTTGGTAAATAGATATGGTGTTGCAGAGAATAGGTTAGGGTTATATTAATTTTGGTGTGGGAGGATTTCATAAATGCAGTCTGATTAAGCTATATTAAAAAAAGTATCAAATTGTCAATTTATTCTTTAGCACTAAGCTCACTTACGACCTCATAACATTTTTCTGCCATCTCGAGATCATCCAAAGCTTCATAGATCTTGCCCAAATTGAACCAGAATTTCGCATTGTTCGGATTTATATCCAAAGCCCTTTTAGCGCAATCTAAAGCTTTTTTCAGTTGATCAAACTTTCTCAATATCACGGCCATATTGTTCAATATATTCTCATCCTTACCATTAAGTTTGAGGGCACTATCGTAGCATTCCAGTGCTTTTTCTGGATTCCCCAGGGTGTAGATAATGTTTCCTTTCTGAAATAATGCTTGCGAATCCTTTGGGTTCAGTTTAAGTGCATTATCATAGGACTTTATAGCAGGACCATATCTTTTCATTTTATAAAACACATTGGCTTTCTGGAACCAGGCATCAGAATCGTTGGGATCAAGTTTAAGGGTCATATCATAGCATTTTAGTGCCTCATCGTATTTCTTGAGCTTATACAGGGCATTTCCCATTTCAAACCAAGCATCAACATATTTTGGATATATTTTTACAATATCGTTGAAACATGATAGGGCTTCTTCTGTTTGATTCATATCTAAAAGTGTACATCCTTTTGCAAAGTTCGCAAATATGTTCTCGGGCTGTATTTTCAAAGCCTTGTCGAATGTGGCCAAAGCTGCATTCCGCTGTTCATTTTTCCTTAACATCACACCTTTTCCAATCCATGCATTTACATAATCTGGCTTAATTCTGATTGCATTTTCGAAACATTCCATTGCCAAATCGGTATTCCCCGATCTTAAATGCACAATACCCTTGTTGTTCCATGCCTTCTCCGATTCGGGATCATCTTCAAGCAATTTATCATAATAATCAAGGTCCATTTTTAATTCTTTAGATCCAACTTCTTGGGTAATATCCTGAAAGTGCAAGAGTTTGCTTTCCCTAAAAACCATCAACGCGCCCATCTTGTAATCCAGTTCGCTTTGTGGATTATTTAAAACCGCCTCATCTATATATTCGCAAGCCTCCCAATATTTCTCTTCACCCAAAAGGATTGTCCCTTTTTTAAAGCTCTTTTCACTTACTTTTTCCTTTTCCGATGGGGACAAGTCAACGTTATCGGTTATTATCAGATCTTCATCTTTGATATCGGCTAATTTCAGATTTATCAGTCGCTGGTTGATCATAAGGGCTTTATTGTAACATTCCACCGCTTCTTCGAATCTACTAAGATAATCCAAAGCTTCCCCTTTGAGGTTTAGAGCCTGCGGATTGTTTTCGGATTTGTCAAGAATTCTATCGCACAATAATACCACGTCATTGTATTTTTTATTCTCAAAACGCACGTTGGCTTCATCAAGCATGTTCTTTATTTCGAAAACATTTGGCCCATTGGATTGTTTCCTTTCATGTGAGGAGTCATTTTTATTTTCATGAGGATTGGATGACATTTTTCCCCTCAATAAATATTTTGAAAATATATGTTCTGCTCCTCTATTTACTTTTTACCAGGTGAAAATCAAAAATCGACATTAAACAAAACGATATATCTTATCATTATCTGCAAAAAATATCCAAAAAGTTATATCTTATATCAACATTTCATATGATTACTCTTTCATTCGAATGATATAAAATAATCAAGAATATGGGGTTAGG
>CBDVCK010000038.1:0-18740 GCA_965372465.1 uncultured Thermoplasmata archaeon
GGTTTTTGGGATTTGATTTTAAATCGATTTTTTTCATTGCTGCGATCTTTGCATTTCTTTCTTTAATTCCGTTACATTTTGTAAAAGAGATAAAAAGAAAGCAACAGGATATAACTTTTAAAATAGGTCTAAAAAACCTTCCGAGACAGCTTAAATTATTTATTCTGATTTCTGGTATATTCGCTTTAGCAAATTTCAGTTACATGTTCTTTATTCTCAGGGCCCAAGAATTCTTTACGGGAAAATTATCCATCGGGGTACCAATCCTTTTATATGTCCTGTTTAACATCTTTTATGCTGTATTTGCCGTTCCTTTTGGATCTCTTTCCGATAAGATTGGAAGAAAAAAGCTCATCATCTTCGGTTATTTATTATTTTCATTGACCTCCCTTGGTTTCGCATTTGTCAATTCCTTAATAGCATTAATATTTTTATTCGCCCTATATGGTTTAGTTTATGCGATAATCGACGGAAATCAGAGAGCATTTGTGTCTGATTTGTCCAAAGAAGAGTTAAGATCAACTGCCTTGGGAGCATTCCATACCACCATTGGTTTGATGGCACTTCCGGCAAGTCTAATAGCAGGATTTTTATGGCAAAGTATTGCACCCGAGATGACGTTTATATTTGGATTCATAATGTCGTTTATAGCGGTGCTTTTATTTTTATGGCTACGACCAGAAGAAATGACAAAGAGCCAAAAACAAATTTAAGAATTTTGTTTGTAATTTTATTTTACACCCAAATTAACTTTCCACCTTTAATTACCCCCAAATTAGGCAAGAGAGTCCCTTCCCCCGCATTCATTTATTTTATAATTTGAGGAGGATTATTAATAATTATAATTGGCAGGGATTTGAACTAAGGATGAAAGGAGATATTAGCAATTCCGAGCATCTTTCTATCCGGCGGTTCGAACCCTCCCCCCACACTTCTTTTCCTTTTTAATATTAGTATACGGAGTGCGTGTCAGTGGATGTTATAATTATACATCAATTGCGTTTAAACATCCACATCCCCCGCACTAAGCTATAAAATATTCTAATTCGAGCCTGCTTTATAACAAAACCTGGGTCTACTATTAATTGCTTTATGCCCTTACCTTTTTAAATGTTCTAATGTTCTTAATTTTATTCAATTGAAACAGGTTGTTTATGGACATTTCTTTTTTCGAGGACGACTATGAGGGCCCAGGTAATGAGTATTACTGCAGTTATCGTAACTCCTAACATAAGATCCAACAAAAGGTTCTCGCTAATTAAGAGGAGTTCACCATTCCAAAGGTGGTCTACGAGACCAAATATTGCTCCACCGACAAATAAGAGATTGAGCCATAAATGGTGTCTATTTACCTTCAAACCTGTCACCTTCATTCTCAAACCGTAGTGTACAACCGCTGCAATTAAGGGTATTGTGTAGCATGCCATTTTATCATCCCGTAACAACTTTTTTAATTTCGTGTTACCCAAATAACTACAGAACATATAACTTTTTCGGTAACAAATTTCTAATATTCGTAGCACAATCACCATTAGAAGTGCTACCATGGAGACTGTTACGAGGGTTGGAGTGTCATTTGAATCTGAGTTGTTAGATAAATTTGACACACTGATCCAAAAGAAAGGATATACCAATCGATCCGAAGCAATCAGGGATTTGGTAAGAAAATCCCTCATCGAATCAGAAATTGAAGCCGGGCGAGGGGATGTTATTGGGACGATTACAATCATTTACGATCACGATATAGGAGATGTTACCAATCGGTTACTACACCTTCAACATCATCACCACTCAGATATTTCATCAACAATACATATTCATGTCGATGAACATATATGTCTTGAAGTATTGGTAATACAGGGAAAAGTCAAAGATGTAAGAAATTTAGCCGACAATATAAAGGCGATAAAAGGAGTGAAGCATGGTGAGTTAGTAATAACAAAAAGTTCATTTTAAGAGCCCAGTTACAAATTAGCCCATAACCCCTCCACCCGTTTTACTATTTCATCCCCAAACCCTTTCTTATACAATAAAATTAGCCTCAAAATACTCTGCGGCTTTTTAACATTGTATAAAACATTTCTACCGCTTTTTTCCTTTTCTATTATTCCATTTTTCAACAATTTATTCAGATAGAATGAAGTCGTGGATTTTAAAAGCCCGAACTCTTTCGCAATATCATTATGACTTGGTTTTTCGCTTGATATTATATACAACAAGATCTCTCTTAGCATCTTCTGTCTCAGGACCCCCATTATCTTCTTATCCTCGGTACCCAGTTCATATGAAGGAAAATATCGGGTATAATAGGATGTTTTGGTCTTAGAAATTATTTCCATCTTCTCAAGGACATGAAGATGATATTCAAGTTCACCCATTGCAATGTCAATTTCCCTAAAGATCTCTCTAAAATGAATGCCTGGTTTATTTTTTATAATATCTATTAAACTTTTCCGAATCTCCAGATTTTCCACAAGGTTCTTTTCCATGCCCGCCTTACCATCCCTCATTTATGATGATTTCACTGTTGCGATGTATAATATCAACACAACCAATAAGTCGATGAACAACAGAACCCTTACCTCTTTTATGAATTCAATGGCATCCCAAAACTCCGAAATGAAAACTAAGAGCCCCTGAAAAAAGAATAACACGAATATTCCACTTACGATCAGCACCTTCTTGTTCTTCGTAACTTTGTATGTGTATAAATTCATGATTAGAAGAATTATACATATACCCATCAACAATATTATGGAAAGTAGGAGTATATTATCCAATTTATCACCGCGCATAATTTGAACTGCTATTATAAATTCTTTTGTATTGTTCCGATAAAATCTCTTGGGTTGTAACCAAAGGTTTTGGTAAAAAAAGGTGAGATGAGAAATTGTTCAGGAAATGCACCAAATTGGATATATATTCCACGAACAATAATATACTATGGTGATAAAAAATGACACACAATAAAAAACTCGTAAGAACCTCCAAGACGAGAGGTTACCAGAGGGTGTTAATTATGATTATCTTTGCCGTTCTTGTCAATGGTACAATATTGGCTGCAATCGGCGAAGGACCCGATGGCGACCCCGTTCAGGGTGAGGATGTAAATGGAGAGCAAAATCAGGACTGTGACTGCACCCCAGACCAGGAACAAAATAGGGACTGCGACGAAAACGGGGAGCAGAACCAGGAACAAAATGGTGAGGGATCCGGAGACGGAGAAGGTACCCAGAACCAAGAGCAGAACGGAGTAGGTACACATAACCAGGAGCAAAAGCGATATATGAATGGAGATTGTACCTATTCATGCTCTGGAGTTATGTATTAAGAGCAGAAAGCTGAGGGAACCTAAAACCATGAGCAGAACAAAAAGTAAATTAAAAAAAAGGTGAACATCATGAATAAAGGTATGTTTCCAAAACTAAAAGGGCTCAGATTGGCATTGATATTGTTTATATTTGCTATTCTGATTACTTCTGCAGCACAGATAGCATTAGGTCAAGGATCTGGTGGCGATAATAAAAACGGATCCAATAACGGTGGATCATATACCTGGCGTCACAAGTTCCGAAACGAGATCAACCAATCAATTGAGAATGGTTCCCTTGTCATGGAGGCAACCTTTCAAATCAGAAATAGACAAATGGTTCAGGAGAACAATCATTATCAGTATGGTATGGAACTTGAGCTGGATGAAGCCACAAGCAAGAGAATTAAAGTTAGAGTACGGGCTGAATTTCAGAAGGGGAAACTTATAGTCATGAACGTGGGACACAATGTCCTGAACTTTGGGGAACCAGGTGAATGCAATGTCTATTTTGACGGCAACAAGATTCAACAGGGAACCTTGGGGGAAGTACTTAATGAAAATGGTACTCAGGCAAAGTACATCGCAGCCTTCGGTGATGGAGGAGCTCAATTTCTGGTTTACATCCCACACTTCTCCGTGCACATCATTGAGATAGAATCCCTGTTAGAACAGGTAAAGGAAGAACTCTTTACAGGGACAAACTTCGTGGTTATGGGCATTGGGATTGTAACCTTGATTGGCCTTTCAGGTCATGTATATAAAATCGGGAAGAGCAGGGATTAAGTCCCTCTCTTTTTTACTTTTTAGTACCTCTGCTGGTTTAGATCTAACTTAAGTATATGGAGATAGGTCGTGGAAAAATTGAATATAGGTCGCATATTTCATTCTCCAGGCTGAAAAAAACCACAATTATTAAAGGTTTGATTACATTACTATAAATGAGTATTGAATTAGCAAGAACCGAATGGTGCAAACATGATGGAAGTAGTCCTTAAAATTCGCATGCCCGACAACTGGGTTAAAGATGTCAGTAAGAAATATCCAAGACCAATTAAGTTCATAGAGTGTATGCCTTATGGAGATTCCGGAGGTCGTGGCCTCATCGAGATAGACAGTAGAGAAGAGAAAGTTGACGATATCATAGAGGAAATCAAGAACCATCCTGATGTCTGTCGAGTCGATATATCTCCCTTGAAAGATGGAGGGGTATTAGGTTCTATTATCACAAACAAATGTGTGGCATGTAGGGCATTAACAGGCTCCGATTGTTTTCTATCATCCGCAATGAGCCTCGGCGATGGTAGAGTGGAATGGAAACTCATTACCGGAGGTGAAGGCTCCCTGTCTGATCTTGTTGATCAATTAAAAGCCTATGGCTGTGATGTTGAATTAAAAAGTACAACCCATCTAACAAAAAAGACGATACTCACAAGCAGACAGGAAGAAATCGTAAAAGTAGCATTTGAAAAGGGCTATTATGATTACCCAAAAAAAACTACCATGAAAAAGCTTGCCAGAATTTTTGATATATCACCTTCGACACTATCCGAGATCCTGCAAAGAGGAGAGAAAAAGGTAATGGGATGGTATTTTAGCAAGGGATGATCGAACGTTCCCATATGGATTTTTCTTGCTGAAAAACTGTGTCCCGTTGAAAGGGTGGATCTATCCATCAATCTCGGAAGTTTATTCCACGAAAGCATGGAACAGGGAGTATACGATATAACCATTGTAATCAGGCAGGTTCAGAATGAAGTCTGAGGACCTGGGATTGCATAAACGCTTGTATTCTGCCCACACCTCATCCGAAACCTCCGGTTTCGCTTTATTCCAAAGCATCCCAAATGTCCCCACCAATGCCTTTTTATCATCATCAGAAAGAGGTGCCTGAAATTCGACAACAAAGTTTTGTACCTTGGGCTCTATCAAACCAGCCATTTGGAACCATCCAAGTGCACGGGTAGAATGCAGTTTAGGTTGAATTCCAAAAGAGCCAGCAAAGTTCGCTGTTTTGGTTGCGTTAAGCTTAGCCTCCAGCAAAGGATATCCAGGCAGAAGCTTTTGGGAGGACCAAAATAGGAGCGCAAGGGTTCCATGTGGTTTGATCACCCTTGCAAGTTCCTTTATTACTATTACTGCTTGTGGATTGTGCGGTGATTCTTTATCACCCATGAGCCATAGATAGAGGGTATCAGCACTCCAGACCCAATCAAATGTATCATCTTCGAAAGGAAGATCAAAGATATCACCGATTTTAAATGACACCTGCTTTTTAAGATCGCTACTTTGTAGTTTTTCCTTTGCTTGTGAAAGACCCTCCTGTGAAATGTCGATCCCTGTAACATGTCCTTTGGGAGATACTGCTTCTGCAAGCCATAATGTATGATTCCCGATTCCACATCCTGCATCCAACCCACGACTGCCGCTTTTCAGTTGAAGGGCATCAATTGCAGACTGCACAGCCGGTTTTGTGAACCGGTTCATCAGATCTCCTAAGGTGAGGTAGCTGGGTTCGTTATCTTCTTTATTTCTTCTGTTACCGTCTAATTCCATTTTACTACCCGACACTCATACTGATTTACCGCTTTTATAAATTTGATACTTCTCACACTCAAAATCCGAATTTAGCTTATACAAATCTTTAATGTTATCGCTGCATAAATAAATTCTTATTGCTTTTAAATAGAAATACGTTGAATACCCGTATATATTCGGGATAAATTCCAAGGCGAGAAATCGCATACTTCTTTTTGGCCCAAGATGGGTGAGGATAAGCGTCAATCACGATAGGCAAATACCCCATAGAATAAAGAAAAAACCCCATAGATATTCTTTTTTTCTTTTTATAGGTCTACCCAGGTTCTATCATGGACGAATCTCATGGTAAGTTGGTAAAATTTGGGGTTGGCAGCACATACCTTCTAATGAAATTTATCCAAATTTTCCCCAATGGGTTCTCTTGTTATGTTACTTTAATATCATTCTTTTTCTGGCGGCTTGAGGATAAGAAGGCTTGGTCCTTCTTTCTTAGTTCTTTTTCTCATGACCGCTATTAGAATAATAACAAGCACAATCACTCCGATAAGTAAAAAGATAGTCCAGTTGGACGCATCTGATTTGGCTTCCTCTGGTAACTTAAAGACCCAGGTATCATAGTACGAATTTGTACCATCATTTCCACCCTGAAACACGAAGACATCGCTTTCCCTGTCATACTGCAGAAAGAAGCAGTGCCTCGCTTGGGCTACAGTGGATTGGAATTCGATTCTACTCCAGGTATTTGTATTATAATCGTAAGTCCATGTTTCACTCCTGTCGCCATCCTCTCCACCAAACCCGTGAGTAAGCACTATCAAATCCCTCTTTGAGTCATATGTCAAACCGTTTCGGCAGGTGGGATTTGGTTTGGGTTCGGGATTCATATCCGTCCAGGTATTTGTATTGAAGTCATATGCCCCTGTATCATCCAGAACATCGGTTTCACCGAGCCAGCCTCCGAACAGTATCACCCTGTCGCTTTCCTCATCGTACATCATTGGATTGCGCTGTCTTCCCTGGGGTGCAACGGATGTTGTCCTGTTTACCCAGTTGTTCTCATCCAAGTTATAACTCCAGGTTTCGTCAAGCAGGTTCAAGTCGGGGCCGTATCCTCCGAACCATATAACCTGATCACTTTCAATATCGTAGGCCATGAATCCCTTTGTCCTGGAAGAAGGTGAGGATGATGGAAACAGTTCGGTCCATGTATTTGTATCGTAGTCGTACTTCCATGTATCCTGGAAAAATATGTTATTATCGCCGATTCCACCGAATAGAATGCATATGTCCCTTACCGGATCGTAGACAAATCCTGTACCAACCCTACCCGGGGGGTTTACACTGGGTTCCATTTTGGTCCAAGTGTTTTGGTTAAAATCGTATACCCATGTTTCATCCACGTTCTTCAAGCCATTGTGACCTCCGAACATTATTATTACATCGTTTTCAGAATCATATACCATGGACTGACAGATTCTGATCCCCGGAACTTGTGTCGTTTGTACCATTTCCCAATCGCCAGGTTCCAAGTCCACAGGGGCTCCCCCCGCTGACAATAATGTCATGCTAAAGAAAGACGAGCTTATAACCAATAGAACCGAGATTCCGAGTCCCATGCATTTCCTCATTTTTCCGTCTCCCTTATAGGAATTCAAATCCAGTTTATGGAATCAGATATTTAGTATATTAATATTTTGAAAGATATATTTTCAAGTCTGTCAAAAAGGTGAGCTAAGAGAGATACAATCTCCCAATTTTCTGTTTATACTCATAACCCATGACAGTCTCGCATGTGATATTTGAGTAAAGCTGCTCTTTACTGGCTTATTGTTGATATGCAAGAGCATCATATGTAAATCATCTGAGCGGATATGAGCCAGATATCGATGATTTACATGTAAGTGCACTGCTACAAGTCTATTAAAAAATTAAGGGCACGACAACTTGTAAAATTCTATATTTAAACGTAACCTGTATTCGAATGTTTACAAGAATACATTGACTATCAATTTCTTTAATCCCATATATATTCGGGGTAAATATTATATAAAGTTTTAGGCATACCTAAATTAGGTAAGCTTAAAAATCTTAGAGAGATGATGTGTATGGAAATTCCACTAACACACCTGAAAATAGGACAGAAGGCAAATATAATTAGATTGGAAGGAGGACAAGGCTTCCAAAGAAACGTAAGATCAAGGGGTATACGGGAGGGAAAGATCCTCAAAGTTGTAACCAGACACCCCATTGGTGGCCCGATAGTTATTGAAATAGATGGCAGAAAAACAGCACTAGGCAGAGGAATGGCCAAAAGGATCATTATAGAGGTGAAGTAGTGGTAGATTCCGATAAACTAAAAACGATTCTGCTCATGGGAAACCCCAATGTTGGTAAAAGCGTGGTGTTTTCCAGATTAACAGGAGCAAATGTAGTAGCGTCCAATTACCCTGGGACAACAATAGATTTTGCAAAGGGAGTAATGCGTGTAAAAGACAATAAAATCACATTGATGGATGTTCCAGGAACATATTCTCTTGAACCTTCAAACAAGGCGGAGGAGATTGCTGTAAAAATGATAAAGGAAGGGGATCTGATAATCGATGTCATTGACTCTACAAACCTGGAAAGGAACCTGTATCTGACACTTGAATTATTGGAACAGGGTAAGTCCCTGGTAATAGCTCTTAACTTGTGGGACGATGTAAAACATAAGGGCATCACCATAGATGTTAAGGAGTTGGAAAAACTGCTGGGTGTGCCTGTAATTCCCACGGTGGCCTTAACGGGGGAGGGAATAAAGACCCTGGTTTCCAGGTTGGAAGAGGCCACTTCCCCGAAGATAACTTCGAGGACCGAGGCTGAAAAATGGGCAGAGATAGGAGAGATTATCAAAAAGGTCCAGAGGGTCGAGCATAAACATCACACTATCTGGGAAACGATATCCGATCTCACGATAAAACCCGCAACTGGGTTGCCAATCGCGTTGGGTGTGATCTTATTTACGTTTTTTGTCATAATATTCATTGGCGAGAGTTTGATTGGTTATGTCTTTGAGCCATTATTTGACCTATACACTCCAGTTGCTATGGGAATAAGCGACGCCCTAGGCCCTGGGATTCCCCACGACATTCTTATCGGACGGTTGATTGATGGGGAGATCGATTATGTGCAGTCAATGGGACTTCTGACAACAGGGTTGTTTGTACCATTTGGGATGGTCCTCCCATATATCATCGCGTTCTACCTCATGCTTTCCTTTTTGGAAGATGTTGGATATTTACCCAGATTGGCAGTGCTTGTTGACAATGTTTTTCACAAAATCGGTCTTCACGGTCATGGTATAGTGTCTGTGTTCTTGGGTCTGGGATGTAATGTACCTGGTGCATTATCCACAAGAATTCTCGAGACACGAAAACAGCGGTTTATATCGGCCACTTTATTAGCGATATGTGTCCCATGTATGGCCCAGATTGCCATGATATTCGGAATTTTAGGCAGCTATGGATTGGAATATGTGGTTATGGTATTTCTTGCACTCTTAATTGTTTATATACTTTCAGGTCTGTTATTGAATAGATTGATAAAAGGTGAAAGTCCGGAACTATTTCTGGAGATACCACCTTACCGCAGACCTAGCCCCAAAGCACTACTTAAAAAATCATGGATGCGCATCAGGAGTTTTTTAATTGAAGCTGTACCATTTGTTTTTCTTGGGGTGCTGATTATCAATATATTATACGCGACAGGAATTATAGATGCATTGGGCACGATATTTTCTCCTGTGATAAGCGGCATCTGGGGTCTTCCCGAGGATGCTACCGGTGCATTGCTTGTTGGGTTCATGAGAAAAGATGTTGCAGTAGGTATGTTGCTTCCGTTGGACATGGGCCCTATGCAGCTCGTTGTTGCCGCAACAGTTCTTACGATGTATTTCCCATGCATAGCCACATTTGCAGTGCTTGTTCGTGAGCTGGGAATAAAGGATATGGCCAAAGCAACTGTCCTAATGATTCTCACCGCATTAATCGTAGGCGGAGTTATGCGGTTGATATTACTGGGGGTATAAAAATGAAGATCAGGGATTTGTTGATAAGAATCATGTTAAAAAAATGTAAATGCTGTCAAAATAAATGCGTATGGAATATTGAGTCGATGAAGGCGCAAGAAGATAGGGAGTGGTAAATATGTCGAAAAAAACGGTTGAAGAATACATAGAAGTGATCTTTGCCTTGCAAAAGAAGCATGACCATGTCCGTACAAATTATGTTGCCTCTGCAATTGGTGTTGCACCGCCAAGCGTCACAGAGATGATGCAAAAATTGAATAATAAGAATCTAGTGAATTACGTACCATACTATGGTGTCACTCTTACTTCAGATGGAGAAAAAATGGCCAAGAAACTTATGAAGAAGCATAAAATATTGGCAGAATTTCTCGTAATCATTGGTGTTGATAAAAAAGATGCTGATATTGACGCCTGCCAAATTGAACATCATGTCTCTCATCGCACCATGAAGCGGTTGAATAAATTCGTGGAGTTTGTGCGAGATGCTCCCCAAGACCCAAGATGGCTGGAGCACTTTAAACACTTCTGTAAAACCGGGGAAAGACAAAGATGTGAAAAAAGGTGTTGAGAGTAGCCCAACCAAAATTATCTGAGCTTTCTGCTCGTTATGACAAGCTCGCCATGTTTAACTCCCTTTATTGCTTTGATGTTATCTGCTAGATCTCTTACATCACCTGCTTTTCCACGGACAACTAGCACTTCAAGACACAGATGCTCATCAACGTGGATGTGCGTGGTTGATGAAATTTCAGAATGATGATGGTGTTGAAGGTGTAACAATCGGTTTGTGACATCTCCTACATCGTGGTCGTAAATGATTGTTATCGTTCCTATAACATCGCTTTTATCATCTTTAATTTCCGAGTCGAGTATAGATTTTCGTACTAAATCTCTAATGGCCTCTGATCTATTAGTGTATCCTTTCCTTTTTATCAATGAATCAAATTTGCTCAACAGCTCAGGCTCAAAGGATACCCCCACTCTTTCCACAGTTATGGTAGCACTTCCATAATGTAATCGTGCTACGGATATATATTATTTGCTACCCAAAATATTTTATACTTGCGTAGTATTAAAGATATTACGAATATCAAGAAGTTGCTACGGAGGAACGAGATATGTATTTTAAGATCAAAAAAACGGTATTGGGAATCGTGCTGGTCATTGGGTTCCTTCTCTGTAATGCATCCTCTGCAAGTGCCCATTTTAACTTTGCATTGCCAGATGAATGGTCCATGGACCTTGCGCAGCCAAACAATGTGCAAATAATCTGGGGCCATCCCTATGAGGGTATATATTTTGATGCACCTAACATGACCGGTTCCGGAATCGTTAACCCGGACGGGACCAAAACTTCACTTTCTCCTACCGAGATTACAGTTGATGGCAACAAGGCTTGGGAAATCTCCTTCACACCCGATATAAGGGGCGATTATATCGTATATGCCGATTTTGAGGCCCTGGTTGTGGAAGAAGAGGAAATCGCCTGGGAAGATCACGTTAAGGCGATCATACACTATAAGACCTCAGAGGGCTGGGACCACACAACAGGTCAGATCATAGAGATCGTTCCACTAACAAGACCATATGGGCTTGAGGAGGGGTTTGTATTTGCAGGGAAAGCCATCTATAATGGCGCACCCTTGGCAGAGGCCCCAATTGAGATTGAGAAATACTATCCGGTAGGCGATGCACCCGATCCTCTTCCTGAAGAACCAATGATTACAAGGGAGACCAAGACCGATGAAAATGGAATTTTTGTGTTCACATTGGATGAACCGGGCCTATGGGTCGCCTGTGTTTCGCACACCGTGGGCACAGAAGGGGGATATGATAGGGATATCAGAGGGATATTGATGATCCCGGTTGAGGATAAATTCCCAGCGGAATCAGATGAACATATAGATTCGGATTTTGACGGGTTAAACTCAAAAGTTGAATCATTGGAAAAGCTCGTATGGGCCTCGACTGGAGTTGCAATAATTGCGATATTAATTGCCCTGGTTGGTATTTTCCGTGCAAGAAAGAAATAGATGGACCCTACAATTCAGCCATTCTTCAAATATGAGGGGGGGAAGAATAAATTCCCCCCTTTTAAAATAGAACGGGGATATTCATGGTACATATAGCTGATGGAATTTTGGCACCCGAGGTGTGGATTGCTGGTTTGATCATAACCATAATAATTTTAATTTATACTTTATCAAAGGTTAAGGTGGAGGAGATCCCGAAATTATCACTGGTAACATCTGCGATTTTTGTGGCTTCTCTGATTCATATTCCTGTTGGCCCCACAAGTGTTCACCTTATACTGGCCGGTCTTGCAGGTATTCTTCTTGGTTTGGGAGCATTTCCCTCCATTTTCACAGCCATATTAATGCAGGCATTTCTATTTCAACATGGCGGTATTACCACGATGGGGATAAACACCCTAACTATTGGGTTGCCTGCCCTTGCATCATATTATCTTTTTATACTTGGTGTAAATCATACAAAATTCAAGCAGAAATTGCTGATATTCGGGGCTCTTGCAGGAGGTTGTGCCATAGTTCTTGCTGTAGTTCTGACTTCAATGGTGCTTTTTATAACCGGAGAGGAATTCCTGGGCGTGATTGTTCTACTTGCAGTAGCCTATGTACCCGTCGTCATAATCGAAGCGGCAATTGTAGGAAGCGTAGCAGAGTTTTTGAAAAAGGTCAAACCAGAGATGTTGGTGGGGGTAAAAAAATGAAGAAACAATTTGTTTCAACATATTTTTTATGTTTGGTCCTGTCCATACTTCTTATTGTTAGTATTGCAGGGATCGCAAGCGCTCATAGAATATATGTGGATGTCACCTCGCAAACCATAGAGATAGTGGCATATTACGGAGATGGTAAACCTGTTAAAAATGCAGATGTAACAGTGTATAAATCAAATGATGAGGTTTACCTGACAGGTAAGACGGATGATTTCGGTAAGTTCAGTTTCGAAGTAAAGGATGTGGATACAGAGTATCTAAGGATCGAGGTGGAACAGATCGGACACAAAGCAGAGGTAAACATCGGCACAGGCTTTGAAAGTGATGGGGGGGAGATGCCGCTTTATCTCAGGGTTATTGCAGGTCTTGGGTATTTAATTGGCCTGGCCGGTATATCCAGCCTATATATCTCGTGGAAGCGGAACAAGAAATCAAAACCGAAGGAAGGAACATGACGCATTTCGATATTGACAAATACGCCTATTTGAAGTCGCCGATGCATAGTTTCGACCCCCGAGCTAAATTGCTGTGCATACTTGTTCTCATGTTCTCCATCGTGTTGATCAATGATATTAGAACACTCTTTTTCGGATTTTTAATAGTTATCGCTTTGGTTTATGTCTCAAATATCCCGTTTAGGTTCGTTCTAAAACGCCTGCGGTGGATAGCACTCTTTGTTTTTACAATGTCGATAGTATTAATATTCACAATCCCTGGTAAACCCGTTTACACCTTAGGTTTATTGACGATCTCGGAAGAGGGATTGCTAAGAGCGTTTTTAATATCCCTAAAAGCTTTTTCAGTGATCCTATTGATATTTCCAATGCTTGCCACCATGAAGTTCGTCACCTTCATAAAGGCCCTTGAAAAACTTCGAGTTCCAAATAAACTCGTGCAAATTATCGCCCTCACATATCGTTACATATTTGTGTTTCTAAACGAAACCCAAAGAACATTAAGATCGGTGGAGTCCAGGGGATTCAGAAGAAAAACCAGCGTATTCAATCTGAGAATCATGGGTAACATCATTGGAATGTTGCTCGTGCGCAGCTATGAACGGGCCCAACATGTATATGAAGCAATGGTATCAAGAGGGTACGACGGAAGGATCGGGAGCCTTAGAAAATTTGAAATGAGTTCAAAGGATTGGTTAAAGGCTTTTATGATACTGGCAATGGCTGTCTTGCTGCATTTACTGGCATTTACAAATTTATTTGACCTGGGGGTAACCTGAATGAAGAATAATAGAAAAGCAGTGGTGGTAAAGAATCTGAGTTATACTTATCCGGATGGAATAAATGCACTTAATAGAGTTTCCTTTGAGATTCTCAGCGGGGAAAGTATGGCTCTTGTGGGTTCCAACGGTGCAGGCAAGTCCACACTCCTTTTGCATCTTAATAGAATCATCAAAAATCAGAGAGGTTCCATTGAAATCGGGGGAAAGGTATTGAACAAAAAAAATGCAAAAGAAATTAGAAAAAAAGTGGGGCTGGTTTTCCAGGACCCGGAAAATCAACTTTTCATGTCCACTGTTTTTGATGATATTGCCTTTGGCCCTATCAATATGGGTCTTTCTGAGAAAGAGGTACATAAAAGAGTGAAATCAGCGTTGAGAAAAATCAGCTTGGACGGTTATGAAGATAGATGCCCGCATCATTTGAGTTTCGGTGAAAAAAAGAAAATCTCCATGGCAACGGTTCTATCAATAGAGCCTGATATACTTCTGCTTGATGAGCCAACAGCCAATCTTGACCCTTATGCCAGAAGGAAGATGATCGATATGCTGGTCAACCTTCGCTCAACCAAAATAATCGCTTCCCATGATATTGAAATGCTGCTTGAGGTTTGTGATAGATGTATCTTATTGGACCACGGGAGGATTGCTGCCATTGGTAAAGTTGAGGACATATTAACCAATACCGCCCTTTTGAGAGATCACGGCCTTGATGTCCCCACGGTGGTGAGGCTGTTCGGGAGTGACGCTCTGGACATTGTCAGAAATAAATTGCACGATCTTGAGACGATTGTATTGTAAAGCTGCTCCTACTGTTTATTTATTGTTATATAGGAGCAACATATGTAAATTTTTGAATATTCATTTATCCATCCATTCCATGTGTAAGGTTGGATCTTTCATCCGCAGAAAACCGCAGGATACCACCATTTTCAAATGGTGGAGGAACGCAAGGTGCGTTTTTCGAGTGATGATATCCACATTTTTCAAATGTGGGTTATTCATTTCATCCGAGAATATGCTACCAAACAATTTTTATATTATAAGGCTATTTCACCTTTTGGTGAAAATATGAAAAATAGTGAAAAATCTATAAAACTCAAAGAAGTCAAGAAGGTGCTAGAGAACGCGCTTGAAGAGGTGCTGGAATTAACTTGGGAACCATTGTTGTCTAAAAAAGATTCCAAGAAAAGATGGCAGCCAGATTTAGTAGCTAAGGTAAAGGCAGGTCGAAAAGAGCATATTCTGTTAATTGAGTTCAAAACTTCTGGTGAACCACGCAACATCGCTCAGGTGGCAGGCTATATGAATGCCGTGAAAAAGTCTATATCAGGATATCCAGTCTTAGTTGCACCATTCGTTAGCTCACGTGGAAGAAAGATGTGCAAGGAGCTCGGCCTCGGATTCGTTGATCTCACAGGAAATGCCTACCTTAAGTTCAATAGCGTCCTTATAGAGCGGTGGGGCAAGGAGAGCAAGACCAAGGAGACGCGTTTACTAAAAAGTCTCTTCACAGAAAAATCTACGTGGACTATCAGGAAGATGTTCTCCAATCTTAATCGCGAGTGGAAGATGGAAGAGCTAGCAAATGAATCAAATGTGAGTCTTGGTCAGGCATATAAAGTCATAACTAAATTAGAGGCGGAAGGATTTGTAGATAAAAAGCGTGGTGCCATCACTTTATCAAAACCTAAAGAACTCTTAGATGCCTGGGCAAAGGTCTATAACTTCGAGAACCAAAGCACAATAGGCTACTATTGTCCGCTCAAGGATCAGCAAAGTATATTCAATGCTTTGAGGAAGATCTCGCTAAAGCAATACGCCCTCACATTAGGAGCAGCTGCGTCCTTGGTGGCTCCATTTGTTCGCTCCACAGATGTCTACATGTATATCGTTGGGAAGGCCGATAGAATAGTAAAAGCTTTAAGATTAAAACCTGTTGAGTTCGGTGGTAATGTGCATTTAGTTACGCCGGCAGATGATGGCGTACTGTTTGCCATTCAACAAGTGGAAGGGGTCACTTTGGTCTCCAACCTACAGCTTTACCTAGATTTGTATAATTACCCAATGCGTGGTAGAGAACAAGCAGAACATTTAAGAAACGAAGTTATGAGGTTTTAACTATGGTCCAGCGGCTATCTGGTGATTATTCGAAAGGTTTGACAAGCGCTTCGTTGTCCGCATTGCTAGAACTGGCAGTTACATTGCGTTCTTATCAAGATTCGATAGTGCTTGTTGGCGGGTGGGTACCTTATTTTCTGATAGAGGAATTTGGAAGAGAGGATTTCAAACATGTCGGCTCGATTGACATTGACCTAGCTGTTGATCCTGAGAAAGTGGACGGAGAAGCTTATGCTGGTATTGTGGAACTAATCGAAAGGAGAGGTTACGTAAATCGCACGGACAGAGAAGGTAGACCAATTTTTTTCAGTTTCCATAAATCAGTGCCTTCGCCCGTAGATCAAAAGGAATATGACATCTCAATTGATTTTTTAACCCCAGCAAAACAAAACTCCAGAAGGCATAGGCATGTGAGGGTGCAATCAGATTTGCCTGCAAGAATTGTGCCTGGTTGTAGTATTGCTTTTCGATATAATATTACCAAGAAGTTGAAAGGCGTGCTGCCTAACAATGGCGAGGCGATTGAAGATATAAGAATGCTCAATATTGCGGGGAATCTGGGTATGAAAGGGATTGTACTGGGTTTGGCTTACAGGGAAAAGGACGCCTATGATATATATTCGGTTATCAGTCAATGTCTTGACAATCCATCGGAAATAGCTACGGAAGTAAAACCACATTTAAGCGATACTGAGATAGAACAGGGTATCAATGCAATCAGGCAGAGGTTCAGAGATATAAATGCTGAAGGACCGGCTTGGGTAGCCAATTTCATTTCACAGGACACCGAGGAACAAAAGAGAATCAAAGCCGAAGTTTCCGTGATTATGCAGGAGTTCCTTGATGGTGTATATAAGAGTGGCTCTAAGGAATAGAAATAGAACACACATGCCAAAAAACGATCATGAGCCATCACAATGGACTCAAACGACTCATAAATGACTTATGAATAGGGTAAATAGGCAATCAACAAAGTCTACCCGTGAGTTATAAGCAATCAATCCTGTTCTTCACATTCTCCCCCGCAAAGATGTATGTTCTTTTTATCCACGAGCAGCAACGGAAATACGACATCACTTGTACAGCATGGGATCAATACCGCGAGAACCACGATAATGAAAACTATGAACATGTTCCCCATCCAGTCCGAAAAACCATACGATGTGAGATATAAGATCGATGCCATGGTACTTATAAAGACATGAGCTGAATGGGAGAAGATTGTAGATGATCTTTTGGCCAATACCTCCGCCGATGTCAAGCCCAAAATGATCCCGAAAACCGCAAATGGAACCACGGTGAGAGGATGATGGATGAGACAGATGTGAAGCTCCATTTCAATGCCGATTAATGAACCACTCAAATATGGCATGAAAATATCGCTTATACCGCAGATTGCAAGGGACCCGGTTAGACCTATAATAATGGTTTTTATCAGTTTCTTTTCATATCTCCAGAACATTGCAGTGGTTGCGGAAGCGCTAAAAAGACAGTGGATCGGATGGAATACATGAAATAATTGATGGGTTGAATGAGTAAAGCCTTCTTCATGATCATGTTCATCAACAGTTACATTTTCATCATGGATTACAGGCATTGAAGTAAGAATCACAAAGATAATTGATACGATAACGATACCAGCAACCGCACTGAATACCGTGAAAGGAAAATGATGTTTGAATTCATGAGCAATATCCTTCAATTTCATGAGAGCATCTTTCTGAAATAGGTCAGGCTATTAAAAATTTTCTATTGATTTAATAAATTTTATATACTTTATCTTCTATTCTTAATAAATCATTAAGCTGGTTATAATATGACAATAATAAGTATGTCGGTAAACGAATCCCTGCTAGAAAAATTCGATCAAATCTCGAATAAAAGAGGCTATACAACGAGGTCAGAAGCATTTAGAGATGCAATCCGAAAAATCGTTAAAGAAGGTGTTTGGGATGAGGAAATCGGAGGAAATATCGTCGTTATTATGATATTATATGATAAAAGTCGACCAAAAACCGCGATATCTAATCTTCTTCATCAATTTGAAGAGATTCAAACCAACATTCACATGCATTTGGATGATTCAAACTGCCTGGAGATATTCATTGCAAAAGGGGAGGGTTCGTGTCTAAAGAGCATAATTAAAAGAATCAGGGAGATAAAGGGAATAAAACAGGTTGAGTTCATTACTACGGCTTGTGATATATGAGAATCGTTCGAATATTAATTTTTTATATCCCGTACATATCCGGGATAAATACCAAAGTGTTGGACCTCTTACCTATTTTTTGATCTATGGAGGTTTCAATATGAGCACCACGAACACAAAAAATTCGAGCAAATCATTGGAGGATAATCTAAGAGTAGTGGAGAATCTCCAGAAGATAAAGCATACGATCATAGTAATGAGCGGTAAGGGAGGTGTAGGAAAAAGCACTGTGGCCACTAACTTAGCATTCTCTTTATCAATGAACGGAGCAGAGGTTGGATTGTTGGATGTGGACATTCATGGCCCAAATATCCCAAAGATGCTGGGCATCGAAGATGCGCGCATCACAGGCGATGGGAAAGGAATATTTCCAATCAATGTCCCTCCTCATCTAAAGGTTATGTCTATGGGCTTTCTTTTATCAACTAAAGACACACCAGTTATTTGGCGTGGTCCAGTAAAAATGGGTGCGATCAGGCAATTTCTGGGAGAGGTTTACTGGGGTGATCTGGACTATCT
>CBDVCK010000039.1:0-18253 GCA_965372465.1 uncultured Thermoplasmata archaeon
ATCATAATAATCGTCTTTGCATTCGTAATAGTATTGATGGGGTACGTTGCATATTCGATAATAGGAGTGGAGAGGCTAGAAAGAAGTCAATCCTACGAATATAATCTACATGTCATTCCAGATGGGAACGGAAATTATACGCTCTATGTTCCCATAGTAGTCAATGAGGATGAATCGATCTCGCTCCTTACTGAGAACCTGCATATCACAAGCGGCGGCGCAACCTATGAGATCATTGATACAGAACATGGGAAGGCCCTTAGAATTGAGGGGGATGAGGGGATTACCTTCGAGGCATCCACAAACGAGCGTATATCCTTCCCCTATCTCAGCATGCTGAACGAATCCATTGATAGAATGGAAACCATTGGAGAGGTGGATTTCTGGATTTTTTGTGATAATTCGAATGACTCAGGAAACATCACTATCAGTGTTCATTTGGAAACGCAATCGGAAAGGGAATGGTATAACGGACTCGGTATGCGAAAGTCAAGCAGTGGTACCATAAGGGAGGAAGAAATAGATGAGGTGACTCTTACCTCAGGATGGCAAAAGGTTCCTGGGTATATATCTGTGGAGGTATCGAATTAGAATTATGATAAGAGAGGAAAATATATGCAGAAATGGACCTATGAAAGGAAAGTTATTTATTCAATTAACCTGTTAAAGTCTGGGGTGTAAAATATGAGAAGGGCGATTGGGATTTCACTGGCAATGTTAATAATACTAGGTGGGCTTTATTTTCATGTACCGTTATTGGGTGCGGTACCATATTCCACACCTGATACTGGTGTTATGTGGAATATGGACGATCTGGTTGCAAATTCCGGGGGAACCGTTACTGGGGGTGGTGGGACCTATGTCATTACTGATCATGTATACATTTCCCCTATTGATACCTTGACCATTCAATCAGGAGATACCATAAAATTCGATTCAGGTGTCAATTTAACTATATACGGAACACTTATTGCAGATGGTGATGAATCCAACATAATTACCTTCACCTCCAACTCCTCATTTCCGTTCCAGGGGGACTGGGGCTGCATCATATTTGAGGACTCGAGTTCCGACGCCAACTGCCTCATCAACTACAGCAGGATAGAATATTCCACCTATGGAATTATTTGCGAGCATTCCTCCCCGAAAATTGTGAACAACAACATAACTATGAATATGTTCTTTGGAATCGCCCTGAACGAATCCGCTGCCCTTGTGGAGAATAATACCATTTCATCCAATATGTTCGGTATCAGTTGCGGGTCTCTAACCACACCCGTAATAAGGGATAACCAGATTACCGATAACTTTTTTTCCGGTATTTTTGGAACTTACTCGAATGCCGTAATCGATGGTAATACGATATCAGGGGGAATAAGTGCCATCATTTGGTCCCTCGGCTCCCCTGAAATTAAGAATAATACGCTGTCAAGCAATGATCCATATGCCATCCTTTGCTTTAACGTCACAGATATTAACGTAACAGATAATACAATGATCGACAGCCAAATGTATTTCATTAATTCATCAATAAACAAGATGCTGCTTGTGAATTCAACTGCAACTACAGTAAACTGTACATATCCGATACCCACTATGGATATCGATTCCGATTCGGTTCTCATTGTGCAGAACTATCTCCATGTCCTTGTGATTGATGAGGGCGATGCTCCCATGCAGGGGGCCTGGGTGAATGTGACAGATGGCGGAGTGCCGGATTTTTCAGGACGAACAGAGGCGGACGGTTATATTAGATGGATCGTGGTGACAGACAGGATTTATTACTATGGAAATGTTGCCACTGAAAACACGACAGGCATTTCAGTTGAGAATGGCTCATTAAGCTTTACATGTTTGACAAGCCCCAATCCGAACGACATCGATATGTTTCTATCTCATGTGGAGATATTCAAGGGTTCTGCTGTGGCAGGAGTCAATTTGGTTTTCGGATGGAACCTGATTTCCATTCCCTATATACAGTCCGATACTAACCTGGGTTCCGTGCTCTCCTCGATTTCGGGGTCCTACGATGTCGTGCAGAGGTACAATGCCAGTGACACCGCGGATCCCTGGAAGCACAACAAAACTGGAAAACTCCCCGAACTAAATGACCTTGAGAACCTTGACCATACCATGGGATTCTGGATACACATAACGGATCCTGGGGGAAAATTCTTCCAATATCCAGGAACCGAACCAACTGAAAACCAGAATATAACCCTTTACCCTGGCTGGAACCTTGTAGGATATCCATCCAACACAAGCTACAACAGAACGGACGGATTGAACAAACTCACCTACGGTAATGAGGTGAATGTCATCTGGAGCTATGACGCTGCAAAGCAAAGATGGGAGATGATGGGCGAGTTCGATAACTTCGTACATGGAAAGGGTTACTGGATACATGCAAATTCTGAGGTGGACTGGGAAGTTCCCATTTAGGATTCTTCTTTATTCAAAACATAGGTGATCGTTTGAAAAAGATTGTAAAGTTTGGATTCACAATCGCGTTCAGTATCATACTCATTGTAAATTTTACCTCCCTAGCTGGAGGCGATGGCGAAAAACCAGAATGGGAAATCGGTGATCAATGGAAGTACGATATGACAGTGCTGGGTTTTTCCGGAACCGTTACACATGAAGTCTCAGATATAACCAGCATAAATGTGAAAGGAACAGATTACGATGTATACGATATGGAAGTAAAAGGAAGTGGTGGAGTTCAGCATATGTACTATTTGATAAGTGACTTGGCCATAGTGAAAACAGAGACACCAACTATGGGAACGGACCCTCCTTTGGTCAATTCATATGACCCACCTAAGGAGGATTTCAATTTCCCCCTCACTGTGGAAAAGACTTGGAATTCCTCGTACACTCAGTTCATATCTGGTGGAGGATTAGAGCCTGTCAATATTACATTTGTTGAAACCTATACCGCTGTCACAATAGAATCCATTACTGTTAAAGCAGGTACCTTCGAATGTTATAGAATAGAATCATACGATGATAGAGAATACGCCAATACAACCAGGTGGTATTCGGAAGAGGTAAGAAATGTGGTTAAAAGCGAAGTTAATATGTCAGGTATAGCCACGGAGATGGAGCTTAAGTCATTCAGTTTTAAAGGCGAGGGTGACGGATCCGAAGAGGATCCAATATTTGAATCTTTTATCCTCATAATAATTATTTTGATCGTCGTGGTGTTGATAGTAATTCTTTTGATTATAGGGAAAAGAAAGAAAGCACAAAAAGCATCTGCACCACCTCATCTGCAAGAATCTTCACAACCTAAATCGGCTCCACCCCCGAAAAAACATATACCGCCTCCACCGCAAAAGTAAAAAATTATTTTCGATTTTTTTTATTTTTTGCATCTGGCAACCCGTTTTTTCCGAAGGGTTTATATGCAATGAAGTACAAACGTTTAATCCCTGGCTCTCATATAATCATAGGAAAAAAAGTTTCGGATTGCGTATTCGGAATTTTTACCTCCTCCTCACTGATAGAGGGCCAGGGTCCCTTCTTCGGTTGGAGGGAACACTACACTTTTTCTGCGTGTCATCCAAAATGATTAAGTTGGAGAATTACATTCCCATCCATCAATATAGTGGGGAGTGTATGATATGGATGAAGCATTAGAGGGATTAAAACCGGAATCGGTGTGGAATTACTTTGACATGTTAAGGAAGATACCAAGATGCTCGAAAAACGAGTCGGCATCTGTTGAGTTCGTGCTAAAAAGCGCAGAAGAGCTCGGTCTCGAGGTGCAAAAGGACGAGGCGGAAAACGTGGTCATAAGAAAACCTGCCTCGCCCGGATACGAGGATCATCCCGGTGTGTGCCTTCAAGGACATCTTGATATGGTCTGTGAAAAGAACGCAGATGTAACATTCGATTTTGCAAAGGATGCAATCCAATTGAAAAGGGATGGGAAATTTCTCAAGGCCAATGGCACCACACTTGGGGCTGACAATGGAATCGGATGCGCGATCCTTTTGGCACTTGCAAAGGAAAAGGCCCTCAAGCATCCTCCACTGGAGCTGCTCTTCACAGTTGACGAAGAAACTGGCCTTACGGGTGCATCGAAATTGACAGGCGATTTTCTTACATATAGAAAACTGATAAATGCGGACAGCGAGGACTTGGATACCATAACAATAGGCTGTGCAGGAGGCGGGGACACATCACTTACTCTTCCCCTCGGACCCAAACAACCTGTGGAAGGGGGAAATGCGTTTGAAATAATTGTGAAGGGTCTAAAAGGCGGTCATTCGGGTGTCGATATCAACCTTGGAAGGGCAAATGCAATCAAAAGCCTGGCAAGGGTTCTATTCAATATAGCATCTGTGCAGAAGGTACAACTTATAAAAATCGCAGGAGGCAACAAAAGAAACGCGATTCCCAGAGAAGCCGGGGCAAAGGTACTATTAGAAGATTCCACCAAAGCGGAAAACATAATCAAAAGAAACGAATCCGAACTAAGGGACGAGTTCGAGGGTATTGAAGATTCAATAGAAATTGCAACTGCCAATTCCCAAGGAACTGAAGGATACTCACAAGATTCCACAATAAATTTGATTTCCCTGTTATGCTCCCTGCCCCATGGATATCTGGCATTCAATCCCCATATACCGAAACTCGTGGACACTTCAACCAACCTTGCCACATTGGACCTTAAAGACGATAACATCATTATCGGCTGCAATACAAGATCATCTGTTGGCTCTGCAATTGAGGTGGTAAGGGACCAAATCGAGGCATGCGGGAGACTTGCGGGTGCAACCTGTGTAAAAAGCGACAGCTACCCGTCATGGAAACCCAACATGAAGTCCGAACTTTTAGGTCTTGCAAAAAATGTTTACAAGGAAAAATTCGGTGAGGATCCCAAGGTAGAGGCGATTCATGCAGGGCTTGAAACAGGGATCATAGGCGAGCACTTCCCGGGTATGGACATGATCTCAATCGGCCCTGATATAGAGTTTCCCCACAGTCCGGACGAGAGACTCGGAACCACTTCTGTTACATCGTTTTGGGATTTTCTGGTTTCCCTGCTTGAAAAACTGTAAGATGCATGCGCAAAAAATCATTTAATTTACGAAAAGGGTATTACAGCACCCGAAATATTAATTAAAAAAACGATTTTAACGGTTCGAGGCCTGTGAGTGAACATAAGAAACCCATTTGAGAATATGGTGAAAGTCAGGTTCATGTGGATTGTATACATACCGCTTTCAATCCTGGCCACAGTACTGTTAATGCTTACCTTCCTGTGTCTCGCTCATCTGGTAATTGGTATAGCAATATTCACAATACCTTTTCTTTTCGGGCTCAGGGATATCAAGAAGTTCATTGCAGTAGGGATAATCGTGATTCTTGCGGCAGGTATCATATTCGGTTTGATTCTAACCAGTTTCATGTACAACAGGGAGTATATATTCGAGCCCGGAGGTCTTAGCGCAAAGGATCTAAAAGAAGGTATGGTAACACCTTACGAGGGCAATATCACAACCCGCTTCAACTATACAATCCGATACACAGGCGCTCAATCTCCCGGAAACATTACCATCTTTGCAGTGATCACCGATTACGCAAACGAGTATAAGGTAAGGCTGCAACTGGAATATTCCGAAGGCATTTATTACAACTCCAGCTATTTGGGTGATAGGATATATTTCTATTATTTTGAGTCACAGATCAACGGAACAGATGATTGGATCCGAACAGATGATGTCTTTGGCCCCATCACAATTGGGTTTTCGGAAATGGTTCAAAACCAGATGTTTATTGGAACCGGTGATCTGATATTAAACGGGGGTTTGCTGTACTTCATGATTCTGGGGCTCTATTACTGGCATAAGAAAACATATGCCGAAGAAGATAAGGAAAAAAATGGAGATGAAAAAGATAATGAAGTTGAAGATGATAATAAAGTAGAAGAAGAGGATGAAGTTGAAGATGATGAAGAAGTAGAAGAAGGGGAAGAAGAAAAAGATGAAGAGGAGGATAGCAAGAAAGATTCTTAAATGAAAATTCCTTACAAATTCATGCAGCTGTTGCGCTCCACAAGCCTGGCCATATAATCGGGATCTTCAGCCACTCTTTTTATTTCTGAATTAAGGTTCGCAAGCATCCCCTCCTTATCCTCTGGTAACTTTCCGTTGATATTTGCGTAATTTGATACATGATCCGAAAAGAACCGGCTTTCACAATCAAGATTCTCGAGGAGAACTTTGGTTTCGTTTAGAACCTCCAGTGGAGTGCATTCCAAAAACTCTTTATTCATGGTATCCTCATAAAGGGGTGCGCCGGCTCTTATGGCAAGGGTCCTAAGCCTTATGAAATCAGGATTCATCAAAGAAAGTACCCTTGCTGTGTTTTTCGCATGTCTTATCCAATCATTCTTACCTGCTATACCCAGAAGCACATATTGAGATATGTGAATACCGGCTTCCTTTACCATGTTGTTTGCGGTAATCATATCATCCGGGGTGGCACCTTTCTGAATTCTTTTAAGAATCTCATCATCTCCGGTTTCAAGACCCATGTGGATCCTGCCTAGACCCGCTTTTTGCAATTCAACGAGTTCCTTTACTGTCTTCATTTTCACAATGAACTTTGCAGCCCCGTAGCTTGTCACCCTTTCAAGATTCGGGAACATACCGAAACAGAAATTTAGAATCTCAACAAGCTGCGGAGTTTTTATAATAAGGGAATTTCCGTCCGCCAAAAAGATGGTTCGAACCGAATCACCGTACTGCATTCTTGCTGATGTTATGTCCTCCTTGATATCTGAAAGCTGCCTTATCTTGAATTTCTTTGCTTTGTACATAAAACAGAACCTGCACCTGTTGTGAGGGCATCCCAGTGTTGCCTGAATGATGAGGCTTTGCGCTTCCGAGGGAGGGCGGTATACAGGTTGATGGTATCTCATGCAATGGGCTAAATCATATCAGGCTGTATTTATCTTTTGCCAAAAAACTACATGTTCATTCTGGCTCCCGGGGGCTCCTTGGGAGATTCGTCCACTTTAATGAACTGCGGTGGACCCGGATAATCCTCGTCTGCCTTTTTCTTTTTCATGGACATGCCAATTGCAGCTGCCAGCACCATCACAACCACAATGGCTGCAACAACCAACATCAGAATCATGAGAATATCCAGTTCTTTTTCTTCATCTTCTCCTTTTTGATCAAAGGTCAGTGTGATCTGTACCTCCTCAGAGTAATCCTCGCCGTCAAAGGCTCTTGCCGAAATCGTATATTCTCCATCCGAATACAATGCGGTGTCGATTTCATAGCTCCAGTCGTATAGACCCTGTGCCTCCTCCCATGAACCCTCACCTATTCTGATTTCGGCAAATTCGATAACACCATCGGAATCATCGGAAGATCCTGTGATGATTATAGTGCCCTTCACCTTCATGTTATCCTCGGGGGTTTTGATCTCGATTGTTGGTTTTTCATTATCGGCTTTTACAGTGAGTGCATCTGAAACTTCATCCGACCACTCATCCTTGTTATCCTGCACCTTGAAATAGATTGTATGGGTGCCCACAGATAGAGCTGAGGTTGTGAACGTGGAATCACTGCCGAGCACTCCATCCAAATCAGAGCGCCATGAATATGCAGAAATCGTACCGTCCAAATCTTCACCGGAACCGCTGAAGGTCACATCGTTACCCGAAGTTGCGGGATTGGGACTGATATACACAATTTCGGCAGTTGGAATCTGGTTTTGCTCCTCTCTTACCGTAATTTGCACATCTTCTGTGTTCGTGCTGACATCACCGTCGTTATCTCTTACCTGAAGTGTTGCGAAGAATTTATCGGCCCAGAGGTACGTATGTGAAATACTCGAAGCCGAAATCCATCCTGAAGAATCACCGTCACCGAAATCGAAGTAATATTTCTCGACAGTACCTCCTTCATCATAGGAAGAGGAGGCATCGAAGGTTATGCTTTCGCCCTTGTAAATCAGGGTTTTATCAGCGGAAAGGGATGCTATGGGTTCTGCGCGCACCTCGATTTCTATCTCCTGCGTATTTTCGCTTTCATCACCGTCATTGTCCCTTACCTTCAATGAGGCTGTGAAAAATCCTGTTGTTTCATAGTTATGGGCCACAGACTCCTCCGAAGTCCAGCCTGTATTCTCACCGTCACCGAAATCGAAGTTGTACTCCTCCACGGTTCCTCCGTCATCACTTGAGCCGGAGCCATCGAATAAGATGCTCTCACCTTTGTATATCTGTGTGCGGTTTGCGGTAAGAGCGGCTACGGGTCTTACCTTTACTTTAATGGCAACCTCTTCTGTATTCTCGCTTAGGGCTCCATCCTCGTCTCTGACCATAAGGGAGGCATTATAATCACCACCGCTCTGATAGGCATGGGCTATGGTTTCGTCAGTAATCCACCCGCTCTCCTCCCCGTCACCAAAATCAAAATTGTATTCCACTATTTCCGTATCATCTGTGGAGTTGGATGCATCAAAGGTAACAGAGTCGAACTTCTGTATCTCGGTTTGATTGGCTGTAAGGTTTGCATAAGGTAACTCGTTTTCCAGCCTGATATATACATTCTTGCTTCTGGTGCTGTTTGGTCCTGAAGGGGGCGGGTCAACCATCTCTGCCTCCACATAGATTGTATGCGGGCCCGTAATTCCTGTTGTGTCCCACATCACGTTGGTTGTATCCCCGTTATCGGGGGGGATGTTGTACACGGTCATTGTGGTATCTATCTGGCTGCCAGGTTCAACGTCGTCCAAATAGAATCTGACATCCGCGCTGTCGATGGTGACAGAGCCAGTGTTTCGAACTATTGCATCTATTCTGATGTTCTCGCCTGTAATGGGATTGGAATCGCTAAAAGCAATTGACGAAACCACCAAATCCCCTGTGGATTCCGTAATGTTAATAATCTGATTTACTGCAACATTTTCATAGAATTGAACATTGCCATCGGGCCATCTGATTTCCAGGTCCACTGTCCCCGAGTAGATACCGAACCCGAACTCGAGGATAAGGGAGTTCTGATGACCGTGGGGACCTGTCCCTCCCTCAACTTCTTTTACCTGGCTGTCCCCCAAATCTGTTGTTACAGTGACCCTGGCTCCAATAGCCGCCGTATTGGCTGAATATCCGTTGCCCTTCAGATTAAGATAGAGCCAGCTGCCCGAGACGCCGTCGTTTCTAAAGAGATGAACAAAGTGGGGATCGCCGTTTCCACCCGAGTCCCTGCCCGATGTGATGAGGTCCAAATCTCCGTCATTATCGTAATCTGCCCAGCATCCTGCATATGTGTCCCATACCCTGACATTTGCCTCCACGGTAACATCTGTGAAGGTGCCGTCGCCGTTGTTCATGTACAGGAAGGAGTAGGCATAATCAATATCATATATCTGGGGCAGGTACAGGTCTATATCACCGTCCATATCATAATCACCCCAGGCGCATCCCACGAAGAGCTCGTCTCCTTCATTTGGAAAGATGTAGGGTTTGACAGGGATTCCGGCAGAGCCCCGCATGTTCGTGAACGTGTAATCAGGGGGGCCGTCATTGTGCATCAGCAGGGAATCATCTGATGTTCTTACATCCTTGTGATTTAGGTTGGTGACCCATAAATCGAGGTAGCCGTCGTTGTCGTAGTCACCCCACACAGAACCTACACCGTGACCTCCCCTGTTGTAAGGGTCCAGGTTTCCCGGGTCAAAGGGTGCTCCATCGGCCACTCCCTTTTCAGGTGCCACATCAGTAAAGGTGCCGTCACCGTTGTTCTGGTACAGGTAATTGAACTGCTGTCGATAATTCGTTATGTAGATGTCCAGGTCACCGTCATCATCAAAATCAGCCCATGCCACACCCCTTCCGTATTTCGGACTGGATGTCTCGTCCACACCTGCTGCAACTGTAACATTTGTGAACGTGCCGTCACCTTCGTTCCTCCAGAAGGAATTTGGGAAGTATTCTCCGGTACCCCCATCCTCGCCTCTTATCTTGAAGAGGTCCACATCACCGTCGTTGTCATAATCACCCCAACCGGACCCTGTGGAATGGCTTTCCTTCATGATGCCGGATGATGATGTGACATCAATGAAGTCGTAGTCGGGTGGTCCGTTATTTTTGTAGAGTTTATCGGATCCTGCGCAGAAGAAATCGAGATATCCGTCGTTGTTCCAGTCTGCCCAGGTGCCGTAACTGCCCCCCGAGATACCGACCTGGCTTGAAACATCCGAAAAATCCCAAAGCGGGGGACCTTCGTTCTTGAAAAGGCGCCTGCCGTTTACAAGTAGATCCTGATAGCCGTCATTGTTGTAATCTCCCCAGGAAAGAAATTGGCCTCCCACGTCCTGAAGACCTGCCGAATAAGTGACATTTGTAAAAGACACCTGCTCAATATCAAGAGGTGTCGGATCGGATGAGGAATAAGTGAGATTGGGAGTGATAAGTGCATAGACCAGAATCAGGGATAGAAATATTGGCCATAATCTCATAAGAATCGCCCACAGGTTCAATATTAAAGGTATGTAAGAGGTAATAAAACTTTTGATTTTAAGGGATTCTTTTTACAAATCCTCAGGTGGAGGGAGGGATTCCTCATCCAATTCTTCATCCTCTAAAGTTGGAAAAAGGTCCTCATCATCAGGAGGGGGTAGGAGTTGTTCATCAATCTCTTCTCCTTCCAATCCTTCGGGGGAGGGTGAATCCTCATCTGATTCCTCGAAATCCTCTTCATCCTCCTCATTTTCATCTTTTGCTCCTTTTCTCAAAATCAGATATAATATAATTAAAATGAGCAGTCCGGCCAAGATCACAAGAAATTGATTATTAGATATGAAACTCCCTTTATTCTCACCATCATCCTCCACGTCACCATTTTCGCCATTATCAATGCTTTGGTTGAGAATTAATTTGCCGTCGCTGTAATCATATTTCTGTTTGTTCACACCATCTTGGATTTCGGCATATACATAATATCCCCCATCTGGGAGGTCGGTTGTGTTCCAAATAAAGAAACTCTCATTATCCTCATGTAAACCTTCTACAATCAAAGTGCCATCGTAGCCGTTCTGATCTGTATCATAATAAAGCGAAATTGATGCATCATCGTCAGGGTCGCTTGCTACCCATTGTATAGTGAAGTTGAAGTCCACTAAAAGAACATCCCTCTCTGGAGTGGTCAAAAGAATATTAGGGGGTGTATTGAAGTCCCCCAGATGATCTATGAAAAGCGCACCAGGGCTGTAATCCCTTGAATATTCGAATCCATCGCCAATGATTGCATAAATGAAATACTCTCCCTCTGGAATGTCTGTGGTATCCCAGATATACATCCCCGAGTTCCCATGCTCGTTTTCGGAAAGACCGTCAGCAATTAATATTCCGTCAAAACCCCGGGAATCAGAATCATAGTATAGCGAAATTCTGGCATCGTCATCAACGTCCGAATCGATCCATATGATCATGAACTCGGTATTTGCCAAATCGTTTTTAGAATCAGGCTCAACTAGCTGAATCAGAGGAGGATTATTTTTGAGAGGCTCAGGGCCAGATGTGATAGAATGGTTTATTATCAGCGGGAATTTGCCATACGCTTTTACATCTTCATTTGTTCCATCATCGCACACACCGTAGAGGTAGTATTTTCCCTCTGAAATATCGGAAGTAGTCCAGGAATAGAAACCCAGATTGCCGTGGGCATCCTCGCTTATACCTTCCACAATTGGCACTCCATCATAACCTGTATCATCGATATCGTAATAAAGGGAAATTGCTGCGTCGTTGTCGGGGTCGGAGTCCATCCATAGGATCGTGAATTCGAAATCCGCATAATCATTCTCACCGTCAGGTTCGGTTATTGTAAATGAAGGAGGAGTGTTCAGTGTTGAGGAATGATTGATACTGAGCGCACCTGTACTGTAATTGTAATATACTTCGGTTGACCCGTCCGTAATTTTGGCATATATCCAGTACTCACCTTCCAAAATAGATGATGTATTCCATATATATACACCAGAATTGCCGTGCTCATTCTCTGAAATATCGGATACGATTATAGTTCCATCGTACCCTGTAAAGTCGGAATCGTAATACAGAGAAATGGCAGCATCGTCATTGGTATCAGAATCTGTCCATATGATCATGTATTCTGTGTTTGCATAATCGGTCTCGCCATCAGGCTCTGATATATCTATGACCGGAGGATCGTTTTCAGGTGTGTGATTTACAATCACGGGGTTCAAAGCATAAACCTTCACTGGTTCATTGTTGCCGTCATCGCATATGGCGTAGATGTAGAATTCACCATGGAAAATTGCTGTTGTATTCCACGTATAATATCCAAAGTTTCCGTTAGCATCCTCGGAAAGTGCATTTACAATGAGAACACCGTCATAACCAGTAGAATCTGTATCGTAATAAAGTGAAATTGAGGCATCATCATCTGGATCAGAATCGGTCCATGTTATTGTAAATTCAGAATCGGCATAATCATCTTCGCCGTCGGGTTCAAGTAATTGAATAAATGGTATTTCATTTGCTGGCTGGGTGTGATTAACCATAACCGGATATGAACTGTAACGCGAAACAGGTTCGTTTGTGCCGTCGTCACAAATGCCGTATATGAAATATCCCCCCTCAGGGACATCTGTTGTGTTCCAGGTATAAAATCCCGAGGTGCCGTCTGCATCTTCACCTAGGCCTTCTGCAATAAGCTCCCCGTCAAAGTTGAAATTGTCTATATCGTAATAAAGCGAAATTGATGCGTCATCATCAGGGTCCGAGTCCATCCACATAATAGTGAATTCGATGTCTGCGAAATCGCTTTCTCCATCAGGTTCTATGATTTGAAATGTCGGGGGTGTGTTTGAGATTATCGAATGGTTTATGGTCAGTGCCCCAGAACTGTAATCATACACGGGTGGGAAAATTCCGTCATCGATTTTGGCATATATCCAGTATTCACCCTCCGGCATAGCCGAAACGTTCCATTCGAATCTGCCGCCTATGCCATCGTTATCTTCCGAAAGACCACCGATAATTTCGGTTCCATCCATTCCCTTGTTATCATCATCCCGATATAGTGTTATTGTTGCATCGTCATAAGGATCGAAATCCTCCCAGAGTATGGTATACAAATCGTTGACAACATCACTTTCTCCATCAGGTTCGATTATGCGAATCAACGGGGGAACATTGGAATATAGAACCGACACTGTATCTGCATTGTTATTGGCTGTAATTAGGTCCGCCTCACTGTCTCCATTTACATCTGCAAAAAGGACGGAATAAGGTCCATCATCTGTAATATAGTCTATTCTATTTCCGAGATTTCCCGCACCGTCGTTTTTTAGAATGGTTATACTGTCATCATCCAAATTTGTTGTGAGGACATCAAAATCACCATCTGAATCAATGTCACCAAGGAGCACGTATAAGGGATTGTGACCAACGGCATAATCGATTTTAGAAGTAAATGTCTCATCTGCGTTGTTGAATAATACCGAGATACTATCCGAATGCTGATTTGCAGTCACAATATCTGGAATGTCATCTCCGTTTAGATCGGCGAGGGATATTGCGCGGGGATATGAACCAGTTTGGGATTCCTCTTGGTCCTCAAAGGTACCATCCCTTTTGTTGAACAGAACAGAAACCGAATCATCAGCCCAGTTGGCACAGGCAATGTCGTTGTATCCGTCCCCGTTCAGATCGGCAAGGTGCACACCCTTTGGCCTGCTACCAACCCGGTATGAGTTTCTGTTGCCGAAGGTTCCTGTTCCGTCATTTTCCAAAACAGATATTCTGTCTGCCTGATCGTCTGCAGTGATAAGGTCCAGATCCGAATTTGCATCCTCTCCGATATCTGCTAAAAAAATGGAAAACGGCCCTTCACCAACATCATAATCCATCTTTGAGGAAAAGGTTCCGTTACCGAGGTTTTTCAAAACAGAAACCGTATCAACATAGTAGTTACCTGTTATTATATCAATGTCACTATCACTATCTACATCCGCAAGAAAGAGGGAGCGGGGACCTTCACCAGTTTGATACTCACCTACTTTCGAAAATATTCCACTGCCGTCATTAAACAATACAGAAACATTATCGGAAAAGTAATCTGCGGAAACGATATCCATATCACCGTCGCCATCCAAGTCCGCAATTTGTGCCGAATGAGGACCATTTCCGGTTGCAAAGTCCATTCGAAAATCGAAGTCGGCAGGAATCTGGCATGGCACAAGAACGCATAATAGCATTATCATTGCAAATGAGGTATTGAATATGATTTTTAATCTTATGCCCTCACCTCTTGGAATTACTCCCCCAATACAAATGCGGCCTCCGAAATAAATACTTTTCTGCTAAATGTAGGTAAAGCATACTTTGGTTGTGGATATTATTTATATCTGTCTTCACGTCAAGCGATTTTAAATATATTGTTATTATTTAATACCTGTTAATGTTACACACGTCCTGTCACGGTAATGTTAAATAAACTTAAATCGTTCATTTACCTGCATTAAAAGCCTCGGGAGGGCAAATAGAGGGTAAGCGAAATCAACGAAACAGCAAGCACGCTTATTCCACTCTTTACCAGGATTTCCAGTGGTTCAACATAGGACTGCCATCTTGATTTCATATGCTCCAACAAGCTCTTATTAGATTGAAATCTCACCCCTCCTGGAGGCTTCTAAACTTATTTGAGAGCCGAGGTGGGGCTTGATGATAAGATACCGATAATCTCCGTTTCTCAAGGGGAGGAGGTGATGAAGAATGAGAAAAGCAATAGCTCTCTTAGTAATTTTTACATTAGTTGCTATGGTATTTGCATTGTTTCCAATGAATGCAGCGGCACCAGCAGGAAGTGGGGACCAATATGAGGCATATTTCATATCAAAGCCTTCGGCAAGTGCCCCATGGGGCCCTTACACACAGCTTAGTTACACACCCACAGATTCCAGGTTTGCAATGACAGCTTCAAATGATGCACAGCAGGGTTATATTGTGGTTGTCTATGCCGATAATGCACTAGATCAATGGGATTGGTACTTCACAAAGAGTACAGATTCCGGAGTGACATGGAGTGCTCCGGCAATTGCAGTCAATCCGAGTTTTGATGTTCGGATAGGGGAACTGTACAGCGCCGCAATAGACATGGGCTCAGATGGGATAGTTCATATGATCTACTGCAGAATGAAGGACTCTGATACCAATCAACCAACTGGAGTCTACTATACACAATATGACGGCAGTACATGGTTAACACCAATCGTTATACAAGAAAGCCTGACACCGAGTAAATTGTTGCTTTATACAACAGACATTATTGTGGGAATGAACGATAATACGATACATCTTGCATATGGTTCGGATTATCCTGGACATGACAATGGTGATACCTGGTACTCCAAAAGCACAGATGGTGGATTTACATGGTCCACTCCGGTAAACATCAATCAAGACGGAGCAATGGATGTTGGTTACACACCTTCCCTTGCAGCAGACAGCTATGGAAATCTCTATGTGGCAAATGATGGCGGTGCGCCAGGGTATATTTGGTTCAAAAGAAGTCCTACCAACGGAAATACATGGAATTCTCATTTGAAGCTAGCAAGTCATCCTAATGCCCACAGACAACCTCTCCTAATGTGTGACGATAGGGGCGGTGTATACCAGGTATACATGAGTCAAAATCCTAGTGATTGGGCCTTGATGTACAAGTACAGCACCAACTATGGTTCGTCATGGATGCCCTCACAGCTCGGTGGATACACACTATTACCATCAGTTCCAGGTATGGGATTCCAGTATCTTGCGAAGCTTGATGAGAGCGGGTTCATTCATATCGTGTACAGAAGTACAGACACGGGAGTTTCTGAGGTCTACTACATGAAAATCAACACCGTGGGACAAATAATATCCCCTCCTGTAATGATCTCACCCGACGATGGTATTCCTTCTTCGCCCACAGGCCTTTCCCTTGAAAATCAGAGAATCAATGTGGGAGCAGTAGATTATGTTCCAGGGGAGCAGCAAGAAATATCAGCAGATATAGAGATCCACCCAGAGACATTGAACGCAAAAAGCAAGGGCAAATGGGTAACATGTATCATAGAACTTCCCGAGGGCTATGATTACATGGATATCGATCCCAGCACCGTGTATCTCGAGGGAGACATCCCGGCAGAAAAACCAGTTTTCACAGGTCATTCATTGAACGTGAAGTTCAACAGGGCAGAACTGATTGAAAAACTCAATCCTGGAGAAGAAACATTGACAGTGACGGGGGAGCTGACAGACGGTACATTATTTTCAGGAACCGATACAATAACCTTCACGGGCCTGGAGTAATGGAATATGTCCACAACTAAACCTCTTCTTTTTTTTATTTTTTTAATTTGATTTTAATATATATTCTCTCCAGTATTTTATTTAATATTGTATATTTAGTTAAACGTTAAAATAATAAATAAATCATAACATTATAATAACGGTATTTCGAAATCATTATATATTTTTACATCGTGGGACCACAAGAAGAATTCCTTTGGGGGGAGGTGTAGAAATAGAGCAATCGGAAAAATTTAAAGAAAAGTAGCCAAGCTTTTTTTTAACCCTTACAAAACCAATTGCTCTATCTACGCAGTTCCCCTCATAATATGAACGCCGAGGTGGGGCGCTATGACAGGAAGGAGGGAGGTAAATGTTTACAATGTCTTTCCAGAAAAATACCAATAGACTCCTTTATCTCAGGGAGGGGAGGTGAAAAAGATGAGAAAGAAGATAGTGGTAACACTAGGTTGCATACTGATGATGGTAATTGGAATGATCCTGACCCCGGCATCAGTTGCGCACTGGGATCCAGCAGACGGTCACAAGATGCACTGGCCCCAGACCCCTGATCTAACAGAAACAGGTGTGGCAGTCAAGATGCCCCTGATGGTCACTCGGGCAGATGACTTCGAGTGCTCGGAGACGGGGTACATCACAGACATCCATATCTGGGGATCCTTTGAGAAGGATGAACTGCCCCTGGTAGGACCCGGTGGACTGATATTCTATCTCTCCATCTGGGAGAACATTCCAGCCGCTCCAGGAACCCCCTATTACTTCAGCCAACCGGGACAAATGCAATGGACAATGAGTTTCAACCCAGGCACCTATACCTGGGATCAAGTGGCCGATGACACCGAGGAAGGATGGTATGAGCCAGTTACGAACATCTATAGCGCAAATGACCATAACGATGTCTATCTGTACAATTTCGAAATCCCTGTGGCTCAAGCTTTCCTACAGGAAGAAGGAGAGGTCTACTGGCTGGGGGTCAGACAGTACTTCACTTCGGTTGGACAGGATTTCGGATGGAAAACAACAGACACTACCCTGCAGTGGAATGACAATGCAGTCTGGATGAGCGGAACCGGATGGTTGCCTCTGGAATATCCTACGGACCACGCATATGCTGGGCACCCCATGGATTTAGCATTCGTGATAAACGGGGTACCGAAGCCGCCGACAATAACATTCGAGCCGTATCCTTTTACTCCGACCACACTGAATCTGCCAAGCCAGGGCAAATGGGTTATGGCGAAAATCGAAAAGCTTGAGGGCTACGAAGCTGAAGACATTGTTTTAAGCACTGTGATGCTGGAAGACAGAATTCCTTGTGATATAGGCAGAGTTACCGGGTCGAAGCTGATGCTCAAGTTCGACAGGGGTGATTTGGAGGATATAATAATGGCCAGTGGTTCCTATGGAAAACCCGCAGAATTTAAAATCTCAGGACGGCTTTCAGACGGAACGCCTTTTGTGGGGTACAGTGAACCTATCAAAGTGATAGACCCAGGGAAATAGACAAAATTACCACAAAACCTTCTTTTTTATTTTTTTATCAGTTAAACCGTGTTTTTTGCCTTTTTAAAGGGTGATTGAATATATTTCATTTTTTATTTGTAGTTATTGTAATGTACATTTTAACAATTATAATATAATTAATGTTAAACTATGTATATACATGTTAATAATCTATGCAAAAAATAGTGTTCCGAAGTAACATTTGTTTCGAAAATTTTATATATCCTGGAATCAATTAAGTATCAAGGCCAAAACGCCTTAAGGGGGGTGTTGAGAAAAGGGGTGGCTGATTAATCTGAAATATCAGATATCCATGATTCTCTTCATCTCCAACACTAAGGAACTCAACTACCCTTTCCGCAACAAGCTCCCCTTACTAACGAGCGCCTAGGTGGGGCGTGA
>CBDVCK010000040.1:0-17672 GCA_965372465.1 uncultured Thermoplasmata archaeon
AAATAATATTCATCATAGATAAGAGAATAAGAACTATGATTAACGCAACAAGGCCTGCCTTCCTCATTTTATCAAGAAAATATTGTTTTCAATAAAGATAAATCTTTCGATTTTCTTTTAAGTAGGATTTCGGTTTTTCATACCCCTCTTTATGCCAAGGGAAATAAATCCCACGATGGCCATGATAGAAATTATGATTATGAACAATGGATCAAATAGAATTTCGGCAATCTCATCTTGAGGATTCTCATTTAATGAAGCGACGTTATTAACTGTCAAAATCAGGGTATACGAATCAGATACAACCTCCTCTTCATTTTTCTCGGAACCGACAGAAGTAACGGTCACATGAATCTCGTAATCTCCAACATGGGTCTGATAACAGGTTCCCACAAATAACTGGACTATCCTCAAATCTCCTTCCTCGATTGGTATCTTACTCAATCTGGGTATAGAAAAATTCAAGGCTTCCAGTTCATCCCTGTTCTCGATGTCCAAACGATATTCATCATTGCTATTTCCCGTGTTTTCAATTGTCAGATTGAAAAAGGCACCCTCTCTTTGTATCGTCTCTTCATGTGGTTGAGTGGAGTAGACAACACATCTATAATATGGAAGTACGATTATCTTGGTTGTATCTTCTTGAACAGAACCTGTGGTTCCTCCCTGCTCCCATGTTCCACTTAAAGTGCATGTTTGATCATCCATTGCGGATGTGGTTATTATTGGGAGCTGGATAGAGATGTCCACATCCTCGGATTGATACGAACCCTGGAACACGAGCTGGGGTTTATCTAAGGTAGCCTGACCTGCGCTTGATTCGGCATTTAGACTAACAATAAGAGGTGTTATGGTATTGTAATTGGTGCAGGTTATGGTTGCTTTTATACTTACAGTCCCTGTAGAGCCAGGTGATACATCCACCTCAACCATATTGTCAGCTTCTGCTGTAACGATTGTGAGAAGCCCTGCTGTTGCAGAAAAAGATATCGTGCTCAATGCTGATAAAAAGAGCAACAGAATAATCCCTATTGAGCCTGCCTTCCTCATGATATCGAAAAAATGTATTGCATCATTAAAAGATAAATCTTTCTATTCGTCGATATTGGTCTTTCAATGTAATTATTATTTAACATTTCTTAACGATATTCGTCTCGATTCAAAGCAAAAGTATATGATATTCGAATATATTCAGGGGTTTGCCCATAAATGGGGAGTGGAGGTAAAAGAATGGATATTGATACAAATGACATTCTGAAATCGAAGATAGATCAGGAGAATTACCAAAAACTCATGAAAATCAACAATCCGAATCTTCATCAGTTCGTTGCCAAGTTCGTGAAACTATGCAACCCTACAAAGGTTTTTATTTGCACGGATTCCGAAGAGGATCTCCAATATATCAGGCATGCAGCTGTTCGGGACCATGGAGAAGCGAAACTCGCCAAACCGAATCATACCGTGCATTTTGACGGTTACTTTGACCAGGCAAGGGACAAGGGAAAAACCAAGTTCCTTTTACCAAAAGGAGTTGACCTCGGCCCTGAAATCAATGCCATGGACAGAGATAAGGGATTAAATGAAATCTATTCCATCATGTCCAATATCATGGACGGGCATGAGGTGTTCGTTAAATTCTTTTGTCTGGGACCCAAGAAATCAGAGTTCACCATAACCTGCGTCCAGCTAACTGATTCCGGATATGTGGCTCACAGTGAAGACCTTCTATACAGGCAAGCATACAGTGAATTCGTTAGGTTGGGCGAAGAGGCAAAGTTCTTCAAATTCGTCCATTCCCAGGGCGAGACCCAAGAGGCTGGATTAGGGCTACAAGTCAGCAAAAACATCGAAGAACGAAGGATTTACATCGACCTTGAAGATGAGATAATTTACAGTGCCAACACACAGTATGGTGGAAACACAATTGGACTAAAGAAACTCGCCATGCGCCTGGCCATAAACAGGGCGTCAAAAGAAGGTTGGCTTACGGAGCACATGTTCATAGGAGGTATAAACGGTCCTTCTGGACGTGTTAGTTATTTCATGGGTGCATATCCTTCCATGTGCGGAAAGACCTCCACAGCCATGATAGAGGGGGAGCGGATAGTTGGTGACGATATCGCCTATCTGAGGAATGTGGAAGGGAATCTGCACGCTGTGAACGTGGAAAAGGGCATCTTCGGAATCATCGAGGGGATAAACTCAGCCGACGACCATTTGCAGTGGAAGGCACTTCACAGCGACAACGAGCTAATATTCTCCAATGTACTGGTAACCGAGGATGGGCATGTCTACTGGAACGGTAAAGACGGTGCCCGGCTTGAAAAAGGTGTCAATCACTCAGGTGAATGGAACCAGGGAAAAAAAGATACCCAAGGAAGGGAAATTACGGCTTCTCACAAGAACGCCAGGTTCACTTTGGATATGAAGTTACTTGATAACTATGATCCCATAATGGAGGACCCTGAGGGCGCACTCATCAGCGGATTAATATATGGAGGAAGGGATTCAGACACCTGGGTCCCTGTTGAAGAGGCATTCGACTGGTCTCACGGCATTATAACTAAGGGAGCTGGACTGGAATCTGAAACAACAGCAGCAACCCTGGGTCAGGAAGGGGTCAGGGTGTTCAATCCCATGTCCAATTTGGATTTCCTGTCAATACTTATTGGACGATATATACAGAATAACCTGGATTTTGGCAAGGGGTTGAAAAACCAACCAAAGATATTCTCTGTTAATTACTTCTTAAAAGACAAAGAGGGAAACTGGCTGAACCACAAGAACGACAAACGTATCTGGCTCAAGTGGATGGAACTTCGGGTAAACGGGGATGTAAAGGCCATACAAACACCCACTGGATTCATTCCTAAATACGAGGACCTTAAAAAACTGTTCAAAGAGGTATATGACAAGGATTATACAAAAGAAGATTATGTAAAACAGTTCACTTTGCGGGTGCCTGAGAACCTGGCAAAGATCGAGAGATTGAACGAGATATACAGAACAAGAGTTCTTGATACACCCCAGATCGTTTTTGAGGTGCTGGAAGAGCAAAGAAAAAGATTAGATGAAGTAAAAATGGAACTTGGGGACTACATAAAGCCGGATGATCTATGATTTATCAATTGATTCAGTTTATGGGTTTCATTCCGGGTAACAAACTCATGTTCTCTCCGATTCCATGCCAGGGGAAAATCCAGAGCAATGAATATCTGATTTTATTGTTACGAATCGCCAGAAGAAAGGGGAAGAACCATATAAAGTACCAGGGTGCTATATTGGGTAATCCAAACATAAATAGAATAATTGCAAATGTGGATACGACAATCAAACCTTCTGCTTTCGGTTCTACTAATTTTTTGGGAACGATTCTGGGTAGGAACCTGTGAACTACCAAAGCCATTACACAAAAATAAATAATAACAGCAATCAAAGCGAAAATTACTGGTTTATTGTAATAAAGAAATCCATAGACGATATAGAATCCATAATAGATGATGAATATGAAAATCACAATCTTGAACCATCTTATCAGGTGTTCGTTACGCTTCGGGGAAAGCCAATCTTTGAGCAATAATAGAATTAATAACCCGAAAATCCCCAAAACAAACCATGATATATTAATGGAAAGGATTTCAGAGGTATTCAAGATCAGCTCCAAAGTGTGTGCAAACGAGGTATATCCAAACCATTCCGATTCTTCTGATAGGTAAGCAGAAAAGGCTTGTGGTGAAATTAAATACAATACTCCATCTGCAATTAAAGTAGGTAGCGCAAAGAGTATTACATAAAGAATTCTCGCCTTCCAGGTTTTCAGTGTGGAAAGAAAAAAAGGCAAAAGAACTGCGGGGAAAATCTTGAGGGCAAAGGCCACTCCAAGTGATAAGCCCGAAATGTTTGGTCTGTTCCTGAATAAGAATAGAATCGATACCAGGCTGAAAAGAACCACAACCGAATCGTAGTGACCCGAAAGTCCCACAGTGATTATACTTACGGGAAATAATGCATAGGTCATTGCCGAAGCCAATCCAAAGCGACCATCATATCTATTTATACAAATGTAAAAGAGAGCAACCGGAATCAAGGCATCGAAAATCGAAAACACCATCCGAAACTGCAATGCACCTGGTGTAAGAATCCCCCCCATCAAAAACAGCATGAATTCATATAATGGTGGTTTGTTCCCCCCGTAAAAATCACGATATGGCAATTGACCTTCCAACATAAAGCTACTTCGTTTTACATATCTTTCAAGATCCACACCGATTACCTGTGTTTGATATAGCATCAAAAGACGTAGAAGAAGAGCAACTGAAAATATCAAAATCGCTTTTTGAGTTCTTGACAGGGAATTCAATTTTCTAATAATTTCATATCCACCGATAATGGATGCAATAAACAGAAATGCAAGGATTAGCAAGAAATATGTTATGAGGTAAACTCCACTAATAACTGTAAGGCCAAAAAAGATGCAATAGAATCCAAATATGGCAATTTTTATTACAGGGGGTAGAATAAGGAAATCTTGATTTTTACTCAATTTTAATAAGTTAAATCTTCTCATTGTTATTACCATACTCTTCTTCCTTAGGTTCTTCCTCAGGCTCTTCCTCAGGTACTTCCTCAGGTTCTTCCTCAGGTACTTCCTTAGGTACTTCCTTAGGTTCTTCCTTAGGTTCTTCCTTAGGTTCTTCCTTAGGTTCTTCCATAGGCTCTTCCTCAGGTTCGTCCTCAGGTACTTCCTTAGGTTCTTCCTCATCATCCTTATTTTCGTCCTCTCCTTTCATTCCCTCCATTTTCATACCCACAATGAACATGGCAATGAGTCCTAGAGGAATGGAAAGCCAAATTGTGGCCATTATGGTGAGAATTCCTGCTGCAGTTGCAGATGTAAAATCGACTCCCAGTGCGGTGAATATCGAGGTTATCAGTGTTGCGTGCATGGCTCCGATAGGCAGCACGGCTCCAAAAACTGTTGCAATACTGGATGCAATGAGAACGGCTCCGAAAGAGGGATCCTCGATTCCAGGAAGCGCAAGTAGTATCAGATATATCCTACCCGCTTCGTTAAACCAAATAATAAGGGTAAGCCCGGTAAAGGCAACTCCTGTCCTTTTCTTGAGTCTTATTTTTTTTCCCATTGTGTCAAGACTTTTTGTGAAAGAATCCACAAAGGACATCAATCCATCCTCAGCTTTTTTGAGCCATTTTGTTTTTAAGAATTTGTTTAATATAAAAAATAGACCCAAGGCAGCCCTTCTCAGCAAAACCGGATGCGTGGCCATGTAAATCAGGCTAACGATAACAACAATTACCGGAATAAAGGCTAGAAATAACAATTCCAGACTTAGATCGGAGGATAATAATAGGGGGAGAATGAGTGCGATTCCGATTAATGCCATGGAAGTGAGAACTATCAAATCCATTATTCGTTCCACAAAAATTGTGGAAAGACCCTGGCCCATGGGGACATCATCTTTTGTCCTGAGGAGATACGCCCTTACAGGTTCACCGCCCACTCGACCAGGGGTTGTATTATTGACCATAAGTCCGATTAAGAGGTAAAGATAGATCCTTGAAAATGGAATATGGCTTCCGGAAGAACTGAGTAACAATTTCCACCGTACGGCTTTTGTAACACCATTTACAAGGTAAAGACCAACAACACAGAGAACAAGAAAAATATTTGTTTCTCGAAGAGTTTCCGCCATTTCTTTGGGATCGGATATCAGTATCATTGCCAATAACATGGCAATTGATATTACAATTAACAAGGCTAGCTTTCTCTTCATCCATCTACCCCAAGCCCTATGAACCCCCTGGGTTTTTTAGGATATTGCTCTCACATATATTATCTTATTCTTACCATGATAATAAAAAGCTTAAAGAGGATATCTATTTAACAGCCTCCCATACCATATCAATGATGTCCATTACCTTGATGCCCCCAATACTCTTGAACTGCTCCTCGCAAAAGGGGCATGAGGAAACAAGAATTTCGGCTCCAGTTGCCTTTACCTCTTCGATTCTTTTTTTGCCAATCTCAAGTGACAGCTCCGGATATGCGGCTCTCACCCCGCCTCCGGCTCCGCAGCAATTGGAATCATACCCGTGATCTGGCATCTCTCGAAAGTTCGAAATCTGTCTTAAAATCTCCCTTGGTTCATCTATCAAATCCTCCAATCTCCCAAGATGGCAGGGATCATGATAAGTTACCTTTCCAAGTATTTTTTTGACAGTTAATTTATGTTTTTCCAGCATTTCGACCAATATCTGAGTCATATGTGTGACTTCAATATCGGATTTGAACTTTTGAAGTTTCTCCTTGATCGTGGTATAACATCCAGGACAAGCTGTAATAATCTCCCTAATTCCATTATCAGTTAGGTACTTCAAGAACCTGTCAGAAAGCTCATTATACTCTTTCTCATAACCCATTCTGATCACGTAACTTCCGCAGCAGACCTCCTCGTCCATTACCGCAATATTCTCAGGGCCGATCATTTGCACCGCTCTTTTTAGAGTCTCGGGCTGTCTCAGCGGCATGGTGCATCCGGCAAAGAACAGGGTTTGGGAATCCTTTGGGGAGGAGAACTTGATTCCTTCCTTCCATTTGTTCAAATCGTCAACCGCATATGGGTTTCCGAATTTCATCACATTATCCACATTGGTCTTGTGCTTTTCAATTTCAAATCCTTCTTCTACAAGGTACTTTCGAAGCTCCCTTTCTATCTCAGTGTCGGGAAGTGCACACCATCTCTCGCAGCACCCGCACAACATACATTGATAATATGCCTCCGCCATTTCTTGCGAAGGCTTGACCTTTCCTTCGATAATACCCAAAATAGTCCTATTCCTTCCCCTTGAGGTGTGGGTTTTCTTTTTGATGATCTGGTACACTGGACATTTCCTTTCGCAGAATCCGCAGGATGCTCCAAAGCAGGTTATGATATCCTCCTTGTAATCTGCAAGACTCATCTACTGTCCCCCTTGTACGGGAACTTCTTACCAGGGTTCAAGATACCCTTGGGGTCAAAAAGCTCCTTGATCTTTTTCATGTACTCAGTGCTCTTTCCATGCTCATATTCGAAGTATGGAACCTTAAGGTTCGTGTCGCCCATATATGTGCTCATTGTGCCTTCGAAGTCCACAGCTGCTTTTGCCATGTCCTCAAAATACTTGCGATATCTATTCACCTCGTCCTGGTCATGGTAATTAACGAATAATGCGCAGGATAATGAAAAACCTATGCTGTTGGGATGCTCAAGATATGCGTTCATACCAAGTATCTGGAGTTCGTGCTTCTCAGCGGTTTTCACGAACACATCATAAAATTCCTCGAGCCTTCCCATGGGAATGCCTGGATCGACTGCCCCGAACTTCTTCTCCCTCTGGCTGTCGGGCCATTTCTGTTTGAATGGCGGGAATTTTAATGTGTGCTTTGAAATCCACCACCCCTCAACAATTTCCCTTTCCTTGACCAGTTCTCCTTCCATATTTTCCGCAATACCCAGGGCATAATTCCTTTCAAAATCCACGACTTCCTTATCACCTGCAAATATGATGGCCAAAAGTGCACCTGCCCATTCAGGTATCTCAGGGTCCTTTCCGTATTTCTTTCTATATGCATGGGTGTAGAACTTCAACCTTCTCTTGCAGTTGATATGGGCCCCTTCGATGGTCAGTCCGGCTTTGAGCAATCTATCAAGAAACTTGACTGCCGTGCCCATGGATGGGAAAATTATCATCTCAACGCGTCTTTCATCCGGCATTGGTTCAACCTTCACAGTGGCCTCTGTTATCACACCAAGGGTTCCCTCGCTTCCTGCAATCAGGTCCTTTAACTTGTATCCCGATGATGTGAAATGGCACTTTCTGTGCCCCAGTTCCAGGATCTCGCCAGTTCCTGTCACGATCTGCACTGAAAGCAGGGCGTTTAGTATCTTGCCGTATCTCATGCCGAATGTTGAGTCGTTGTCGCAAGCAATCGCGGAGCCGATTGTACACACCCACTTGGACTCCGGAAGATTTGGGAGCCAAAGACCGTGCTCTGATACTGCATCGTTTATCTCCTGAAGAGTGGTCCCCCCTTGAGCCCTGACAGTTTGATTTCTCACATCCACCTCAATTACCTTGTTCATGCTTGTGGAATCGATGTAGATACCCCCGTGAATGGGAACAGCACCCCCTGCCATGCCAGTAAGACCTCCACCTGCGGTTACAGGAATACCGTGTTCGTAGGCAATCTTGACCACCTTAGCAACATCCTCTGTGGTTTTTGGTACAATCACCACATCAGGCGGGTAGATTTCATCCTTTGTCCGTGGGCTCCAATCTGCCCCGTAGACATACCGCTCAAAATCCGCAGTCAATACCTTGTCGCCCAGCTGCACTTTCAATTCATCGATATACACGCAATCCCCCCAGTTTTTGTGTTGTTCGATACTGAATGGATATAATGTATTACTACTTTTTGGGTTTTATATGGAAATTAAAATAGGCATCTCGCTCATCTCTAAGGTGTAAATATATTTTTATAACACGACAACTTAAAGGAGTCTGATGTCAGACCCTGCAACTACTCGCTTTTTCCAGGATTACATGGCCTATAACAAGAGCCTTAAAATTCCCCATCCCTATTTCCAGCAAATCCAGTATGTGAAGATCAATTCCATGATAATAAAAGAGGTCCTTAAAAGGAAGCATGAAAGAATACTGGATGCGGGAAGCGGAGAGGGGCATCTGGTACACGGTTTAAGCGCAATATCAAATGATTGCGTGGCATTGGACATCGAGGCCGAAAGACTGGCAAGTTTAGAAAGGAAAAATCCCAAAATAAAATGCGTGCAAGCCAATGTGGAATCGGGTCTGCCTTTTAAAAGCAATTTCTTTGATGCCATAATCGCATCCGAGCTTCTGGAGCACCTTAACTCGCCCAGAGGATTCTACAAAGAGGTCTCCAGGGTCCTGAAAAATACTGGCATTTTTATTCTCACCACCCCCAACTGCGATAACCTGGCAAATAGACTCCTTCGCAGATTGCCCCAAAGAACGGCCCTCTCACTTGCCAAAAAAGCTGGTGCGGATTTGATGCTCCATCCCGAACTTGCAGAGGATGATATTATTGATCGCCATAATCCACATCTGCATAAGGTAGAAGGTTATACACGAAAGCAATTGCAATTGATGGGAAAAGAGCAGGGATTAAAAACCGTTTTTTATCGCAGTTTCGGCCTCCCGGTGCCTGATTCGGCTTATTCCCGCCTGCCAAAAGGATTAACCAGGTTCATCGTTAACCATATGGAAGATCATATCCCTTATGCTTTAAGGCATTTGATAGTTTATGAAAACAAATAAATACCAAAAAGACAATTGAAGGATATAGCAAAACGGTGAGATGCCATGTTACGGATCATAAGAGACAATGGCGGAGAAAAGGAACATTACACCTTCTTACAAGTCGTTTTAATCATGGCAATAATGTTATTCATGGCGCTTCCAGTAGGTAAAGATAGATCTATTAAACAATCTATTTTTGGAAATTTTAAACAAAAAGAATGCTCATATCAAAATTTCTGTCTCCAAGTTGAGACTCAATTTTTATGAACCGCATTTGATAATTTGTGATTTTTTCATTTTTACAATAAATAAAGAATTAAAGGTTAAACCCGTAAAAGATAATGATTTGGGGAAAGTTAATAAATAAGAATAATATAGGGGAATCACTTCTTTGGTGGGAAAATATGAAAGAGGAAGACGAAAATTCAGAAGAATTTGAAGGCGCAAAAGGGCGCACTCGCAAAGGCAGGCTCGGAAGGAAAAAGAATTCCTCTGAGAGTGAAGATACAGTGGATGAGCCGAAAGGCAGACTTTCTCGAAGGAGACGAAAAAGTGAGAAAAGGCGTTCTTTTGAGGATTATGAGAGTGAGGAAAAGGAAATCTCTCAAGGGAGGCTCTGGCTTTCGCAGAATTGGAAGCCTTTATTGGCATTATTTATGATTTTCCTATTTGGTATTTTTCTCAGAAGTTATTTCTATTACCCTGCAGCCACAGGGGATGGATTTATACTCTCTGGTAACGACCCGTATTATCACAAACGGGTGGTTGATTATGTCCAAGATAATCATCAACATTTAGAATTCGACCCATTACTCAGCTATCCGGACGGAGCAATTAACCCCCGGCCACCGCTTTTCGACTGGTCCGTGGCTATTATAGGTTTGATACTTGCCCCATTATTCGGTGGTAATGTTACTACTTCAACATGGCAGGTTATGGAGTTCTCTCCAGCATTCTGGGGAGCCCTTACCGTTGTTCCAGTATACTTTATTGGCAAGGAGATGTTCAACAAAAAAGTGGGTCTGATGTGCGCATTCCTTCTTTCCACCATGCCCTCTCACGTGGAACGTTCTCCACTGGGTTTCTCGGATCATGATGCCATTGTGCTGTTTTTTGTGGCACTTGCGTTCTTTTTCTTTATCAAGGCGCTAAATACCCTTGAAATCAGGGATAAATGGGTTGAGAACTGGTTAAATCCAAAAGATATTCCCAAAGGTCTCAAGGAATGGTTCAAATATAACCAGGTGCCAGTGGCTTTTTCTCTATTTTCCGGACTTTCACTGGCCACAATAGCGTTGATCTGGAAGGGATTCCTATACCCAGTAGTGATTATAATCGTCTACTTCTTTATCCAATTGATATTGAACAAGTTGAGGAACAAGGACTCATTAGGGGTGGCATTATGCACAATAATCACATTAATGGTTATCGCTATCCTACCGATTCCATATTATTATGGCAATAACATGAACTATGTTATCGAACCTGCTGCCGAGATTCTTTTAGCAGTGATAATTGTCTCTGTAATTTTGGTTCCCACAAGGGACAGTCCATGGATTTTGGTGTTCTCAACACTGGCAGTGATTCTTGTATGTGGATTCATACTCCTGATGTATGTCTTTCCAGAGATTGGCAACACCTACTTCAGTGGACAAGGTTACTTCAGTGAGAATAAAGTGTTCTCAACCATTGCAGAGGCCCAAGCACCAGATTACAGCAGGGCTATGTTCTCTTATGGTATTGTCACCACTTTTTTGGCAATGTTTGCTCTTATTATTGCTTTAATAAGAGTGGCCAAGGATTTAAAAGCACATTACCTGTTCATGACCATTTGGGGTATGACTGCGATTTACATGGCCATATCCGCAACGAGATTCATTTTCAATGCAGGTCCTATCTTTGCGATTTTATCCGGCTGGATGGTTTATGAGATCATTATAAGACTCGATTTCAGAAAGATGATGAAACATTACAGGAGTCTCAAGGGAGGAGGACGCTTTTACGCATTGAAAAAGAGTGTCAAGGTAAGTCATATTGTGGGTGTACTATTTTTGGTATTTATGATATTCCTTCCGAATCTATGGCTGGGCTGGGATGCGGGGGTACCCTTTGGTGAAAAGAAATCTGTGGATGTCGCTGTATATGATGTTCTACCGTGGTTCATGAAACCTGAGGAATACAACAATGATCAAGCGGGTAATATCACTCGATATCCAGACGGTACAAATATAATGTACAACAGGACGAATCAAAACGAACTGAAATACTTTGGAGCCTTTGGCCATGGATTTCCTTCGGATTATTGGTTGGACGGGATGCGTTGGCTCTCGGAACAGGATACTGATCTCCCCATTGAAGAAAGACCTGCTTTCATTTCCTGGTGGGACTACGGATTTTGGGCAATCTATCTGGGGCAGCATCCCACGGCAGCCGATAACTTTCAGGGAAGGGTCCAGTATGCAGGTTCCTTTATCTCTTCCGAAAATGAAAGCCAATCCATGTCCCTCTTAATCGCCAGGATTCTCGAGGCAGACATGGCAGATTACTTTGAAGTGCACGGCGAAAACCGACTTAATGAGAATGTAAGGGATATCCTTGTGAAATATTTGGGCGATGAAAAAGCTGCTGACGTCGAGGATGTCATTATGCATCCTGAGAATTACAAGGACGAGGTCTTGGATAATCCCGGAAGATACGGACATTACTCAAAGGATCTGGTCCCGAATGTCACACCTATATATGCTGTTTTGCAGACATGGATACCGGAATTAACAACGGATGATGAGAGGGTATGGTTGCTTCATGATCTACAGGATGAAACAGGTTATAGTCTCAGGTACTTCGCAATCGATTCGAGACTGTTTCCGTTCGCTCCATTGAATACAGGCATCTTTTACGCTCCATTGAAGCTTTCCGACCACAGAATAAGCGAGAGCAATGAACCCTACGATTACCTCCAAACAATATTAATTGCCTCCGACGGCAGAGAATATACTTCAGAGGAATTCAAAGTTGCTAGAGAATCCAAACCAGATCTTGAAGTTACCGATTATAAGTTGAGATACTACGAACCGTTCTTGGAATCCATGCTTTTAAAATGCTATATTGGATATACATTGGCAGATATTGGCGCCGCAGATCCCGCTCAACAAAACGTCGAACCCAACATACCAGGAGTTCATGCCACGAACTATTTCCCCATGCCAGCTTGGATGATGAAACATTACCAGCTCGTTTACAGAACATCATACTGGAACCCATATAATCAATCAGAATATACGAATCACCCCAATGACTGGGAGGCCATGTCAGAAAAAGAGGCAAGTGCCCTGATTGAAGAAATGGAGAATGACGGAATAGACAACGATAAAAACGGTCAGGTGGATGACCAGGGTGAAGGCGGTGTTGTTACCTCAGGATTAAAATCAGGTGTAGTTTTTATAAAATATATCGAGGGAGCATATCTCAATGGCACCGTAACAACATATCAAGGAACACCGGTTAAAAATATAAGGGTCACAGTGGCTGATGATTACGGGATTCCTCATGATTCAACCCATACCGATGAGAATGGAACCTATCAACTCATCGCCCCTGCAGGGAACGTTTCTTTACAACTTTCTTCTGGAGGCTATTTAGAAGGAGAATATGCTGCTTTCAGTGTGTTGAGCCAGATAGAAAACATTCGCCTGAATGTAACAAATATCAACATATCAGATGATCAGGTTATGAGAAGAAACATCGATTTAGACAACGATGGGATTTTGGACTACAATATAGTCCAGGATTTTGCAATCGAACCAAATATCCTTGAAGGCAGGGTCTTCTTGGATAACGATTCCAATGAGGAATACGATGAAAATATAGATCATGACATCCCCTTGGCAAATGTACGAGTGCACAACGAGGACTTGGATATGGATTATTCCGTGATTTCAGAGGAAAATGGTTCGTATATATTTGATGATCTATCTCCAGGTGATTACACGATAACAGTTGAAAGACACAGCCATAACATCACCATAGAAGATACAATATCATTACAAAGTGGACAGACTCAAACACAAAACATTGGAATAAAACCTGGACATTTGTTTGGAAACCTCAGTTCGGAAGCGGGTAATGTTCTGGTTGGAGATGAAGTCAAACTTCTTGACTTATCCAATGACACCACCATAATCAGATATACTGATTCAGAAGGGCAATATAATTATAACGGGTTGCTGCCTGGAGATTACACAATTATTGTTGAGAAAGAAGGATTTGAGAGATACATAGAAGATTTTTATTTTGCAGAAGGAAACGTAACAGAGAAAAATATTGTTCTTTCTCCATCAACAGATGTAGAAGGTATAGTAACATACTTAGGGAGTGGTGAGACAATTAAAAACGCTTCCATTAGATTCGATGGGATGGGAGAAAACGAAGATAGGACCAGATTTGTAAGGACTAACGAGGTAGGATATTATTCAACAGACCTTAAAAACGGGAAGTATTGGGTCCGTATCAAACATTACCTAGAAGATGATTCACCATATGTTTATTTCGGTACAATGGAGGTTCTAGGAGGAACCATAACCCATGATATTATTCTTCAAAAAGGCGTAGAAGTATATGGGACGCTTTTTAGAGATTTTAACGAAAATGGTACAATCGAAGACTTCGAAACAAGAGGGGAAACCCAAATATCCTTTGAAAGTGCAATTGGAAAAATAATAGTAACAACAAACTCCACAGGTTACTACCAAGTGTTCTTACCTCCAGGAAATTATTCACTCTATGCAGCATATGATGGACCATTTGATACTGGCTTTGGAAAATTATCGATTCCTGCAATTGATATGTTTGAGTTCAATTTCGAGCTTGAGAATGGAGAAAAACTCCAGGGAGATGTCTACCATGATATAAACAAGAACAGTGTAAGGGAAGCTCGAGAAGGCTTGCCATATTCCATATTAACTTTTACAGATGAGGATGGTATAAGCATAAAATTCACAACTGACTTTCTTGGTCATTTTTATGAGAGCCTTCCATCAAATGGAACTTATAGTGTATTGGCAGAGTATCCAGGCTTCGAAGTCTTCTCTCTACCTTCAATGAATATCACAAATATAGCCAATCAAAGCGAGTTTATAATGACTCCACTTGAAATTAGCATTTTTGGAATCACACATTATGAAGGAACAGTTTTAAACAATATTTCAATTTCGTTTATAGCAACTGCTGGAGGTACAGGAGAGGATAACTCAACATCTTCAGATTCAAGTGGGGATTACACCATAGGTCTTATGCCTGGCGAGTATCAAATCTTTGTGGATTACAATACAACGGATAATGGTAAACCGGTTAGATACCTGTTTAATGATACAATTTATCTAGAAGTAGGGGAGGGAACCAGGGAATTTGATATTAACATGACAAAGAATATTAAAATCAACGGCACTGTTAATGGTATATCCGACAATGTGTCCATTCATTTCGTGACAAAGAATCTTGTTACATTTGATGCCTTATCCGCAAATGGAAGCTTCGAGCTATTTTTGGTTCCCGATGAATACACTGTCTCTGTATATCATATGATTAATTCCACCACATACTATGTCTACCTCGACACACTCAATTTCAATGAATCCCAGAGCATCGTGATAAATGTCTCTCTGGGAGTTATGGTGGAGGGTGTAGCTGAATATGAGGCAGCCGGTGCAGGTAATTTATTAATCGCTTTTTCCAATAATGGCTCCCTTTATACTGGTACAAATAGCACAGGAGGCTTTAACATATTCCTTCCTCCAAATCGAACTTATGATGTTACTATTGATCAGACCCTAACGGAAGGAGGAGAGGAGGTAATATATATTGGTTCTGGAATGATCGAGATTGATACCTCTGAAATTAATGGTTATAACATAAATCTAACCAAGTACATCAAGGTAAATGGTGTAGTATATATAGATTGGGATAGCGATAACGAAATAGACACTTCTGAGAAAATGGATAATATCTCACTTACTTTTAATAGTATAATGGATACCATTACAGTTTCAACGAATAAGTCAGGTAATTATGAGGTATTCCTTATTCTGGATAACTTATACAATATCTCTCTAACCTCTGATTTTTCCATTGTTGATGAAAATTTCAATATTACACCTTCAATGACGGATAATGAAAAGGACTTCTCAATTGCTCTTGCAAATCTCACTGTTAGTGGCACAACCTTAAGAAGTGGCACACCCGAAAGCTTTACTGCATTGTGGTTCTGGGGACAAAGCCCCACAGCCATAAACAATACCGTCATCTCCGATTTAAATGGGGATTTCAGTGTAGAATTATCCCATGGGGATTACTCTTTGTATGCCAGAAAGGTTGAAGGCCCCGATGTTTTTGTTTATTTAACTGAAATATCTGTTTTACCCCGTGAAAACCTCGTTTTGAACATCAACCTCGTAACAGGTAATAAAGTCAGCGGTGCTGCATATTATATAAACACTACTAACGAGAACCTGAGCGCTCAACTGCAGATTGATTTTACGGATGTGGGCAAGATCAGTTCAAACACCGATGAGAATGGTCAATTTGAACTCTGGCTTCCAACCGGTAACTATCAAGTAAATGCCGATCTTACGACTTTCGAATATAATATGTCCATGAACTATACCTATAAAGAAGAAGTAGAAGTTAATGATGATACAGAGATATTTCTAGATCTAGACAAAATAAAAATCTATGAAGTGGATATTGAATGGGTAGAAGGAACCCCTGAAACAATCGGACAAAACCAAAGTGTGACTAATAACGTTAGGATCGTGAACAAAGGTAATGTGAAGGAGATCTTTGATATTATAAGAAACGGTGTTCCTGATTGGAACATCACATTCGATGATAACATTACACTGGATATAGGGGAATCCAAAATAGTTGAGATTTATATTACGGCCTCACCCACTGCGACAGTGGATCATGGACCCTTCACAATAGACGCTGTATCCCGAACAAAACCAGATTCAACTGATAACGTAGAAATTGAAATAAATATAACTCAGATCTATGAAAAGGCGAACATGACTCTAGGGATATTTCCTGTAGCCAGGAACAATACAATCAATTATACGGTGGACATAAGAAGCGAGGGTAACGGTCTTGAAAATTTCAAACTCAGTATTTCTGGAATACCTGGCGATTGGAACGCGTCGTTAGATAAAAACGAATTGCAATTAAGGGCAGATGAAATGCAGAGTATTGTGCTGTCCTTGATCATACCGTATAATACCACAGAAAGAACCGGAATGATATTGTTGACCGCGGTTTCAGAAGGCAATTTAACTTCGACCTTTGAAATCGAAGTAGATCTTCCGAATCTTGAAATCGGTCATGATGATCTGACTATCTCGGGAGACGACGTCTCAGAAGGCCCATTAAACAAAGAGCCGATACCGGGCTTTGAAGTGATCCTACTGCTCATTTCACTACTTTTGGTTGCGATTCTCCTAAGAAGGAGGGAGATCAAATGAGATCCGGGGATGAGCATGTTCGGCGTTTTAGAATTCCCTTCTATATGCCTATACTTATCTGTTTCTTGATATTTACCCTAATTACAGTTCCCGGTCTAAGTCATGCCCAATATGATGATGTGCATGTGTTCATCGACGGTCCTGATTCGGTTCAGACAAATACCACTGTGGAATATACAATCAAAATAACAGGTGGTCCTGCCGAGGGAAATGAAAATGGAACCTGGAGCTTTGTGGCAAGGTTGGAAGGAGAAGAGCAACCTCTTATAGCAAAAATTTACCCTGATATGTTAAATTCCACCGAGAATACATTCAAGGCGAATATTTCATTCCCTAATGATTCACAGACAATTAAATTGATAGTTAACGGGTCTTCATATACCAATTTAACAGACAAAATGTGGAGCGGAGATATTGTACAAGAAATCGATGTATTTGAACCCATCATAATCAATATCTCGGCTGTTATTCGGAATCCCAGTGAAATGGATGTAGAGGATGTTTTGATTTCATTTTATATAGATGGTAACTTCATAGGGCAAAAATCCGAAAATATCCCTGCAAACAGCACCAAGAAAGTGTACTATAATTGGATTGCTTCCAAAGCAGATGAAGGACAGCATGATGTCCAGGTGAGAATCAACGATGACAGTAGATTATTGGAATTCAACCAAGGTGACAACATATTTAATATGACAATTTATGTGGGGGAAAGACCCGAAAGAGAAATGGCCCCTATTATGATATTCAATTCTGATGGTTTGATATTTTTTATATTATTTTTCGGTTCTTTCCTGGGTTTGGGTGCAGTCCTGATGT
>CBDVCK010000041.1:0-17616 GCA_965372465.1 uncultured Thermoplasmata archaeon
ACCCAATCACCATCAGCAAGCTGAGAATTAGTCCAATTTCCAGAATCTAATAATAATGGAGATTGAACTGTAATATTATTTACTGTACCGTTATCATCAAGATAAAATCGAGATGAGCCATTTCGATCCAAGTAATAACTTAAATTTCCTTTGCTACTATTGATATCATAAGCAATTGATCCGCTATTATTAACAAATATACCTTTTGAGCTTGTTACATTTATGAAAACTTTATAAAGAGCCGACATATTATTAGAAAAATAATTTGAATAACTACTGTAATTTGGATCATTAAAGGTTTGTAGGTAGTCACATTTAATGATTATACTATTCAAATTACTGTAGTTAAATGTCCCCATATATTTCGTACTTGAAAATAAACCCTCGGGTATAACTTCAACCCAATAGGGAATATTATTATCAATATTTGAGGTAACATTTTTAAAGATTATTAACCCATCCCAACTTGCATTTGGGGTATCGTCTTCTAGATCATTAATATTTATTTCATCTGGGAATTGATCTGATGTAGTATCAAGTATATCTGCGGACTTTGGCAGTACTATTTTACATTGAGAAATATTAATTGAATTATTGTCATAATCTCTAACATCAATAGCAATATCCTCTCCTTGATTAATTGCTGCAGTATAGACATTATTTGATTGTTTATCCCAATTGATATCTTCTGTTTCAACGTTCCAATTTGATATCTCTACAATACTAGTCACATTAATTATTAAGGTAAATGTTTCCTCTTGACCGGGTGCAATCTCATCTCCAGGGTTTGCAGTTAAATTAAGCCAGTTACCACCATTTACTACATAACCTCCACTTCCACCCTCTGTTGCGGTTGGATTACCATCGACATCTGGTTCATCTGTCCAATTTGTACCTAAACCTGTTAGATTAGTTGTCCATCCTGTTACATTGAAACCTAACGGAATCGAAATATTGACATATTTAATACTTGAACCCGATCCAGTATTATTTACTTTTATGTTTATTTCTACACCAGTTTCGGAAGTATTAAGAATCCTATCTACACCATCATTGATAGTTATTTTTACAGTGTGGGAAGCAATAGACGTTGAAATTGGAGTTAATGGCTGGGGCAATAAAAATAAAATGCAAAATAAAATTCCTATAATTATTAAAAATTTCAACTTTGAAATACGTAAATTTTTTCGATTATTACCCTTAGTGAACATGAATTCTCTACCTCCCCCTTGAGGTTTGAAGGTAATTGAGGCCTCCTAGCTACACTAGTACAGTTATTTTAATACTTAAGAATTTCGTTAAATATTTATATTATGTATAACTTATTTATTATAATCCGAAAATAGTAAAAAAAAAGGTACTCACCTACCACCCACACCTCCTAATGCAAAGGTCAATCAGATCATAATAATACATACTTCTTTTAGTTTCATCCTCGAGATTATCGCCTAAATCAACAAGAAATTGCACGATCTCGTGGTTAAAGTTCTCCAAATATTGTAGATTGTCTAATAATCTCATGTAATTAAACGATTTTTCATCCTCGGATTTGATCTTCATCATTTCTTCAAGTTTTGGCAGTAATTGTTCAATCTTGTTCTCTTTGGCATATACCTCGATCTCATTCAGGTGAATATCCCAATATTTATCCTCACGCTTCTCGTCATCTTCGATTTCAGGTAATTCATCAATTTCCAATTGAATATCTTCCATAAACTGTTCTATCTCATCTTCTTCAATTTCATCCTCGTCATCCTCGTCTGGCAATGCCCACTTTTTTGATGGCCTATCCGATTCTTTGTAAAGGCTTTTAAATTCTGGATCATTTATCCGATCGTACATTTCATCCGATTTTGCTATCAACTCCGGACGATGCAATATATCGCCCGCAAACGCCAGCTCAAACGAGATATCGTACAGTTCCCTAGCATAATCTAATCCAGGTAACTCATCCTCAGCTGGTGCATTATCTATGAGAATAAAGCATCTCTCCAATAATTGGTCAATTCTTTCTGCATATTTACGACTATGCATGCTTACAATATCGATGGCGGATACGATTCTTAATAATAGTATTGCCTTTCGTTCCCAGGCCTCCTCTTTCATCGCAATTTTCAAACAATCATCATAATATTTCTGAGCTTTACGATATTTTCTGAGAAAAAAGGCAGTATGAATGAATTTCAGTTTAAGATTGAACTCCGGTAATATCTCAGATCCCTTAAATTCGGCATCAATACGAATATATTCTGTATAATCTCCCATATGATATAAAGAGGAACTAAGTGTATCTTGATAATCTTGTTTGGTCATAATTTTCTTGTTAACTTTCGATGGATTCTTAAAAGTTTCTTCTGCCTCGGCAAATAATTTATGTGCTTTTTCTTTATAGTTATTAAAATAATAAGTTACACTTAAACTCAATAACTCTTTCACTCTAATATCCAATATTAAGATCTTTTTGGCAATTCTAACAAAATCATTGATAATTTTAGATTTCAAATTCTTTTTACATACCAATGGAAATATAAGAGAGTGAATTAAAGCCTCTAATTAATTATTTGCTACCAATCATTTTAATATCCCAATGGATGATATAATTGCCTCAAGCCCATTTTCAATATATATTACACCAAATAATGCTTCAATTATTGTACCTTTTATACTGTTCATTTTTTTCTCGGTTATTTCTGGTGCAGGAGGGTCTTTATGGATTCTATATTCATATAGTTTTAGATTATCACAAATCTTACCTAAATTCTTATTGCTAACTAATTTAGCCCTTTTTACGGATAAATCCCCTACTTTTGAAATATCAGGATCCCATAGCGTTTGAATTAGAGCTAAATTGATAACTGCATCACCGATCAAAGCCAACACTTTCATTGCATCTCCCATATGAATAAAATCATTGAATACTTCATTTGATATTGAAGCTATGTTTTTACGATTGAAATACATTTTTAATTCTCTAAATATTTTGCACGCGCTTGGTTGGATTAAAGTAAGTACTACAAGCTCCGGAGTTTTAAATTCGCATTGAAATTCTGATTCAATATCTTTAATTTTTTTCTCTTTAATATTTTCCATTTTTTGGGAGATTGAAATAATTTCATCGTACCAATTTTTTAATTTTTTTCTTTCATTAATTTTTTCGGTTGGAGTTTCTTCTAATTGTTTTTTCAATACGGATTGGATTACTTCTAATTTATCAAATAATCCATGGACATTCCATTTTAATTTTGCATATGATGTATCGATTTGACGACCTATTCCTATCGACGTTGGTGTTGATACTTTATCTTGCTTGATAGACATGAATATCTCCTCTTTTTATAAATAAATCAAAACTCTTATCGTTCTAATATCCAATTTATTCCTTGGACAATGGGCATGTGTATCTCCCCTAGGAAATGAATGGATTATCTGATGCTTCCTGTTTCAATTTTGGAATCTCTTTGCTTTCCTTTAAAGAAATATCTTCCAATGTTTCATCGCTTGCTAACCTTGCTCGAACCTTTGCCCATTTCCTGAGATTCATAATCTTCTCACCCATTACTTTAGACAAGGGAACAGTATTCTCAATGGAGGAAAGCAGGTCTTTTGTTTCAATTTCTCTGTCGCTATTGAACGCAAAATATAATCCTTCATTTATCGCCTCTTCAATTTCCGCCCCCGAATATCCACCGGATTTGTTCATTAAACCTTTCACATCCAATTTTACCTCTTTGTATCGACCTCTAAGCCTCTTTTTAAGATGGATCTCCCAAATCTCTTTTCTGCTTTTTTCTCCAGGCAGGTCCACAAAGAATATCTCATCAAATCGTCCCTTCCTTAGAAGTTCTGGAGGTAGTTGTTCAATATTGTTTGCAGTAGCGATTACAAAGACCGGTTTCTCCTTTTCTTGCATCCAGGTCAGGAGAGTCGCAAAAACCCTTGCAGTTGTACCCGCATCGGACCTATCCGAACTACCAACACCCGAAAGACCCTTTTCTATTTCATCAATCCAGAGAATGCTTGGTGATATGGCTTCGGAAACATTCAATGCTTTACGGATATTGGTTTCGGATTCTCCGATAATCCCGCCAAAGACTTTTCCGAGATCAAATTTTAACAATGGTAATTTCCATTCGGACGCAATTGCTTTAGCTACTAAACTCTTTCCACAACCTTGTACCCCAAGAAGTAACACACCTTTTGGAGGTGTCATTCCAAAATCGATTGCGTCTTGGTGGAATCCGGCCTTTCGATTTCTCAACCATTCCTTAAGGTTCTCAAGACCACCTACATCAGCCATTTTTTCATCTGGGTGGAAATATTCTAAAATCCTGCTCTTTCGAATAATTTGCTCCTTGCGTTCGATAATCAGAGGGATCTCATCGGGAGTTAGTTGTTTCTGTTCTATTCCAATCTCTTTGAAGGAATATTCAGCCTCCAAATCAGTCAATCCCAAAGCCGCCTGTGCAATCTCATGCTTCTCCTTTTCGTCTGTCTGGTCAGGATCTAATTTGATATCGCTCTCGACCTTGTGAAGGACGGTTTCTAAAGTATCAACATTAGGTAACGGGATCTCCATCACATATATTTCCTTATCGAGTTCTTTTGGAAGCAGTTGAATTGGTTGGGATAATACCAATGTTCGATTCTGCTTAGTTGAGAGATCGACCTCAGTCTGGTATATTGTTCGTAAATGGCCAAATATTTCCCTGAACTGCATAGCATCAAAATATAGGTGAAGATCTTCTATTAGCAAAATCGAATCTTTTTTACTTTGTTCTTTGAACCAGGTCAGCATATCTGTTGGTTCTCTGAGTTCATTGTTTTCTGTTTTAAAGCAGTTGTCCGTCATATCCCATACCAGTAGACCCTGTGTATTGTTCCAGCGGTAAAATAAACGATCATTGTTCTTGGCGGCTTTTAGCACCATTCCATGGATACGTCTCCATTCATATGAGATAATTTGGATTATTGGAATTCCTGCCTTCACTTTTAAATCTAGCTCTTCGTTATAATTTCTCGTCATACAAAACACCTTCTATCAGTTCTTTATCTGGGTATCCCAGAATGTGGATATTCCCATTATCATCAATATGTATCTCGACCTGATTTTCCTCGCCGAGTTTTGAATAAATTTTCTTATATTTGTTGTTATTAAATATAACCTTCTGGTTCGAACTTCCTCTCCATTTTAATTGTAGGTTTTTTTTCTCTGATACAAATCGACCCGGGATGATAATGTCGGAGTAGTTCACCAACTCGATTGCATCGGGATCTTTTATTTCATCAATTTCATATCCTGTGTATAACATAACTGTAAGTCCTATATCTTTTATTTTTTTTACTAAAGAGAGTAATTCTTTGGACTGATGAAGTGGTTCCCCGCCAAGAAGAGTAATTCCTTCTAGGTCAGGTTCGGAGATTATTAAATTAAATAAATCGCTTGTGGATATCAACGTCTTGGTTTTAAAAGGCTGCATTTCAGTATTTCCACACCCTTCACATCTCCGTCTACAACCTTGTACCCAGATAACAAACCGCTTTCCGGGCCCGCAAATCATACTTCTGGGGATATACATTGCGATATTGATCATTCCTTGCGGGATTCTTATCAATTCATTCAACTCCTTACGAAGACAAATATAGTCTCTTTCCCTTTAACCTCTTTATTAACCTTGAAGCCGAGTTTCTGGGCGAGTTCTTTTATTTTTTCCCTCTTAGTTTGTATTGTTTTTTGAAGTTCAATCTCTTCTTTTCTTTTAATGGCTTCTAATTTCAACCTTTCCCTTTCGATCTTTAATAACTCTGCTTTCCTCTCGGCTTCGTTGAATTTCTGTAAGGTTTTCTCCTCTTGTAGCCTTGCTTCCTCCAGTTTTAATCTTTCTATCTTTTCTTCAAGGACCTTTGCGTATGTCCTTGTAAGGTTAGCAACAAGATTATTCATTTGCACGTAACTAGATTCATATCTCCTTTGGTAAAGTACTTTAATGCCAGTCTTCATTTTTTCGAGTCTAATATCATTGTTGATAACCAGAAAATTCCCCTGGGTTTTATAAGTAATGTTCAATCTTTTTAACGCTTCTTCAACGCATTCCAGATCCTTCATCTCACCTAAAATTAATGCCTTTATAACTGAGCTCATTTCCTCACCTCCACCTTCACATTTGTCTGAACCTTGACCTTCCCTTCCATATAGTATTCATCGGTTTTTCTCACCTCAGTGATCAGAGCCAAATCCTCAAGAATCTTCAGTGCCTCGTCCAGGCAAGTTGGACCCTTAATTCCCTTGGTTTCTAAGACCAATTCCCCTTTTTCATCGATTTTGATGATTATTTTTTCCTCGGACATTTATTTTCCTCCATTAGTAACCACTTTGGCGTGATATTTCTTTGAAACTTTAAGAGCTTCCGGGATTTCTTCAATGAATTTTATAACAATATATGCATCATTCTTTTTCTCGTAAAGAATACCGATACCAGGGAGCACTTCGTTAGGTATTTGGTCTGATAATTTGCTTGTATTTGTCGAGATATTCAAGAGATCTTGAAGTTCATTCTTTTCCTTTTTCTTCTTATCCTTTTTCTTGTCCATTAACGATTCAATATCATTCTTAAATTTATCTTGTATTTCAATCAATCTATCGACTGCTTTTTCTACAGTTCTGCGACTATTACTTTGAGCAAGATCTTTATTCAATAATCCTCCAAGTTCTTCAGTCCATTCCAGCCATCTGGATTTCTTGGCGATTATCTTTCGATTCAATTTGCTCTTCGATTTGTTATTAATCTCGTTGATCGTTCTCTTGGTTTCTTTTTTTAATCGTTCATTGAAACGGTTCCATCGTTCATACAACCGGTGCTTCTTGGCTCCCGAAGGTAGATATGGGGGTAGTATTCGCCATTCATATGTGATTTTTTTTGCTAAATGAATCTTATCTTGGTCAATCTTTGGCTCGGGCATCCCTTTTTGCCAATTTTCGATATTACCAGATTGAGCATCATTAAGCTTCAATAAGACATTATTTTCAATGCTTCGGATTTCATATTTGCCCCAATTATCATTCTCTAATATGAATCCGGTTTTGATATCCTTTATTTTTTTCTCTGCAATAAAATGCCATTTGGTACTTTCACAACGTTCGTTAAAAAGATGCGCTTGCCTTTCATTCATCTTAAACATAAGATCAGAACCGAAAACCATTTGGTCTGCTGACGTTCCTTTACCAATCAATGCATAACCACAAGGAAATCGTTCAGATGCCTTCACCTCGATTCTATTAAGGTCGATAAGATCGATGATATCTTTTGATTCTTCTTTCAATTCTATCGCCAATTCCTTTGGAAAGACTAGATAATCTTCTACTTCCGTAGCAATTTTGGAAGGGATTATCATCTTTTCTATGACTTCGCTGAATATCCCGTCAAATCCCTCCCTTCGACTGGTATTATATATGGTAGGTGTAACTTCTGATTGAGGTGGAGTCTTATTTGATGAGTCCCGAATCTTGCCAAAGAACAATTCCTTCCCGCTCGCATTCCAAAAAAGGTGGGTGAAATGCGCCCACGTTTCCTTTACTTGATCAGGGTCAAGTTCCAGATAGAAATCTAATTCCAGTTCTTTTGTCAATTCGCCAACTAGCCATATTCCCTTAGGATTGGTTTTTGGATCAATCAGAATAAAAGTGGAATGCACTTTATTTGATTCTCGAAATATTCCAAAATCAATAATGTCTTTGTGCATATCGATATTCTTGATAAGCCCGTATGTTCTTATCCCAGCATCCATCCTCTTTTTCAATTCAACCCTAAGATCACCATATGTTAATTTTGGCGAATAAAGAAGTACCATCTCTTGTGATGATTTCACCATTTTTAGAATCTTTGGAAAAATATCGACATTCTTTGATTTACGGGCCCCTTTTTCTTGTTCTTCCCAGAACCTCTTCAGAATAGTATCAGAATTTGATATTGGACCTTTCTTTTTAAGAATAGGTCCGATCTTGGTTCCTTTTTTCATAGGCATTAGATTCCCTCCAACAGGCTGACTTCTGGAGAAAGGTCTTCCACTGTTTGAACCATCCGTGAAATATCACGCAATTGGTTGTCTTTTTTCATACCTTCAAAGAACTCGTCTCCGGATGCAACTATTTTTGGGAACTTCTTCTTGATGGGGGTAGAATTTATTAACTCCTTTTCCATCCGTTCTATTTCGGATATGCTAATATAACCACTTTTTTCAACAACCTTCTTTAAAAGTAGATCATTCAGCCATTTTCTGGCATCGGTCTCTGTCTTAGGTAAGACCGGCACTGCAACATTTACCTTCCAATCGCCGTCATCTTTATCCCTTCCAAGAAACAGGGATTGACCGATGAGTTTTATACTGCGTCTGAATGAATTCAAAATCCCCGGATTTTCCTTTGCTTCATCGAAAGTCAAACTTAATGAATTATTGTTTAAATCCCAGTTTTTGAACCATTTGGAAAGGTTCTTCTTTGGATCGAATCCATCAAATTGCACCTTTCTGTAATATAGGGTATTTCCATTTCTGCAATCGAATTCTATCTCCGGTGGTTTATCCAATCCAAATCTCACCTTGAGATTCCCTTTTATTGGATTTTTTATGATAACTCTTGGAGGCCCATCCATCGGTTTCTCAAATTTCAACCAAAACTGGTCATTCTTGTTCTTTTTAAATATCTCAAATATTTTTTCATCGAAGTTTTCATAATTCGAAAATTCTTCCAAATTGCCTTCAAGTTCTTTTTTTGGGTCAATTCTATTAAAATCGATTACGACATTCCCTAATACCTTATCTTGGATGTAAAGCAACTCATAAATACCTGCTTCGGGAACTAGCACAAATCCGCTCGTTAATGCGTCTCGGCCTATGTCTGTAAGATTGTTGCCTTTGACAAGACCAAGATAATCAAGATATCTGAACATGTTCTTCTCTTCACCCTCGGAAAAATCCCATTTTCCTAGATTCCTTAAAAACCAGATTAAATCTGGTCTTTTTTCTTTGATCTTCAATTCAAGAAGGCAAATTATTCTATTTACATTTATTTCCTTCTCCATTTCGATCGCAATCATTTATCTCGCCCCCCTTTCTGATATTTTGGATAAAATTTTTCAGCTAACTGCCTTAGATCCTCGCTGTTTTTTTGTGTTAAGAAATAATTTCTATCACCGATTATAACTAACTGATATTTTGCCCTGGTAATTGCGACGTTCAAACGATTAGGGCTGTCTAAGAATCCAGGTCTTCTATTCTGCACCATTGAAAGGAAGACAATATCACCTTCCCTTCCTTGGACTTTATCCACAGTGTAGTTTCTTACTTTAATCCCATCTATGTCGAACCTTGTTCTTCTAGTTCGATTATTTGGATATTTATCCCTTAATAAATCCCTGATGTGTTTCCTCTGTCTTTCATAGAATGATAGGATTACTACATCGTAAGATGTTTTTTGGGATTTAGCCCAATTGATGAATTTTTCTAATTCCCGCAATACAATTTGTGCCTCTTTGTCATTGACATTTTTACTTACTTTTCCATTTGATACATCAATCCACCATGCCCTATTCTTATATCCATAACCCCAATCACGCCCTCCTGTTGAAACAAATGTATCGTCTTGTAAGTATTGGCCTTGATAAAATATCTCTCGTGGCAATGCTGAGATGTCCGGGTGCATCCTGTGTTGATAAGATAATTTTTCATAACGAACTGGAAGAACTTCTTTTCGCTCAAAACCTGTAGACATTACGGAATCGGAGTCGGATTTAAATTGTCTTATTCCTTCCTGGAGACTGCTAATCAACGATGTTAATGACATCTGGCCAATCTTGTTTACATTGTTCCATATCAATCCGTGTTTTTTAGGTGGCATCAGGGCATGCATTGTTGAGAGATAATAACCTTTGGACCCACGCCCCTTCTCCCTTTCCTTAGCCAGTGTTAATTCGTGAACCCTTTTTAACCGCCAGGCCAGTTCTCCGGCCCAGTTCTTCTGAAGTCCCCTCATGATCTCATCTGTGATTTCCCAAGGAAATTCGCTCTTTTTACCGCCTGGCAGAGGATATCCATAAGGTACATATCTGCGGGATTTATACCAATGCAAATGTCTGTATCTATTGATGTCAGTCCCTTTGTCGTCGGGTTTGATCAAGACAAATTCCGGAGGGAAACTGCCCCAACGTTTCTTGTAGATGTTCTTATCAACAACCACAATATGTTTATCGAAGAGTTTAGCTTTTTTTATCGACAATTCTTCTTCGGTAATAATGTCGATACTCTCCAATGTCTTGAATTTCGGTTTTGAGTTGGTAATAAATGCAAGTCTTGTGTGATGAAGAAACGACCTAACGTTTGAATTTTTTTCTACTCTTTCCTTTTCCTCCTGGGTCTTGTCGATTATCAATTGCATTAATTCTTGGTTAACTGATGGTTCATCTACATACAGGAATTTTGGGGGCCATTTCTTATTTTCTTTATCCCATACCGGTCTTCTTTCGTGAATTAATTTTAAATAGGCCACAAGTGCTCTTTCAAGATTCTGATTATTCAGGACACCATCAAGATTGACCCGGACCTGTAATGTGTCAGTATAAGGTGACAGTTGTCTAATGTCACCTACTATAATCCATCTTCTAGCATTTATAGCTGGGACAAGAAATTCCTGGAATGTTGTTTTACTAGCTTCATCGATTATTAAGTAATCAAATTCTGGGAGAATATATTGTTTCGATCGTTGCTTTTGTCTTTTAAAACGCGAATATTGCAAAATGCCAATAGTAGTTCCACAGACGATGTTAGAAGATATTGCTACGATTTCCTCTAAAGCGCGATACTTTTCATCATCGTTCATTGATTGGAACCATTCTTCATTCTCTACTTTTTTCCTCATAACCTCTATCCTATTCTCTATTTGATATGGTTTGATGTCCTCGGAAACACGAGCCTCTTTACCGATCCTCAACGGGACGATACCATTTTGCATCGGTCCGCCAGAATTAGAAAACTTTTCATCCAACTTTTCAAGCACATTATCCACAGCCACGTGGGTGGAGGAGGATAACAGAACCCGTTTATTATTTGTTATTAGATGATAGATGAGTTCTGTGATAGCCATTGTTTTTCCTGATCCGGGGGGGCCCTCGAGAATGGAGAAATCCGGTGTATTGAGAGCCTTAATAACAAACCTTTTCTGTTCATCTGTACCTTCACGGGATTCATCTTCAAGAAATTTCCAATTTATCATGCTTTCATCAACATCTTGGCTAGGAACTTCCCATCCTATATCTGCGGGTTCGAATAATCTTAATAAATTTCTATGTGCTGGTGAAGGGGAGTGAATTAAAGTCCGGATAGCATCGGTTTGTTTTCTTAATTGGTATGTGTTCTTTGGTGGATAGATCTCCGGTACAGAGGGTTCTTTTTCAAGAAGCAATCGATTTTCTTCTGTATCGATGGCGATGACCTTTATTTTACCTTCATGAGTATAAGACCGAAGGTTAGGGGCCTCCCAGATTTCGGAATCGATGGATGCTGAAAGTAGTTCCATGAAGATATCTGATTTAGACCTTGTATCTGCATCAGGATCAATGTTATCTTCATCGGATTCTTTCAATGCAATCCATATCCCATCTCCTTTCTTGTTGCGGTCAGGTTTACAGAAATACCTACGACCCATATTGTCATTGATCAATTTTCCTCTTATTTCTCTGGTCGTGTAAATAATAAAATGATTGTGGGACTCTTTTTCTATTGAAAAAGATAATTGGCCATTTCTATCGAACAAGTCCAAACCCTTTAAGGTTTGAAGAGGAACAATCTCATAATCAATCTTCATCTCGCCAATGAAGAGTTCTTTTTTATTACCTAACTTTTCAATTCCGGGAACCTGTACTATGTATTCTTCTGTGGTATCTTTTTGATCTACAGTATTAATTTTATTCCCCATTCTGTCTGTAATGGTTAACTTTTCTTTATTATCTAAGAAACCTGAGGAGATACTTTTCCAATCTATTTCGATATGTCCATAATACAATTTTTCTCCGAGGGATAGGTCTTCCCCCTCAGAGAGTATTATATTGACATAGTCTTTCTCAACAATATAGTCCTTATACCTCAATTGGTACCCATCTTCCTTCAGAATCGGCTTCTCAGGGTCGAAATCGGTCTCTGCAATATTGATTAAAATCTGGTTTCTAGGTTTATTGATCTTGATTACAATATTAGGGAATAGAACATAAGGAAGGTTCTCATCCTTCTCCCAAGCCATATTGTATCTCTCGTTTCGCATCCCCTTAATGGCTTTCCAGAGGTAGTCTTCAAAATACCTGAGTTCCTTACGTGCCCTCTCTGCGAGCTCTTCAGGGTAATTCGGCTCTACATTGTTAAAGAACAGGAGTTCAAGATCATGTTTTGAAACATGCCTCATATTAATCTCTTCCACAAACTTCATTTTATAATGCCTTTTGCACTTTTATTGTTCTTAATCGAAGGTAATATCATGTGGGGGATCTAAAGTGCATCTATCCAATTCCGCCCAACGTTTTACAGATATGGGAAGTTGCCGAAGACAATTTGGGCGAAGGGGCTGCAAGACCCGTAGCCTTATATCCCCCTGTTAGCCGACCCGAACAAGTGAAGCGAGTGAGAGCGTAGCACGGGGTCGAACACCGTAGGCGAAGCCGAGGAGCGGTGAAGTTACTAATTCTCCTGAACGACCAGGGCTTGAAGTAGTTTTCAATAATATGCAATCTCCCTTAATTTGTTAAACTTCAGTTCCTCCAATAAGCGTTCGGTGATTACCACATCCAATAAAATCCTCTGGACGGCATGTGAATAGTAAAATCTGATGTCCGTGTTTATCTATTTCCCCCTCTATTATTTCAAGCATACGTCTTCTACGCCCTTTATCCGTATACCCAAATGGATCGTCAAACATTAAACATACACCAGACCCAGATTGTTCTGCTATCAGACTAGCTATTGCCAAACGATAGAGAACACTGATTTGTTCTTTGGTACCAAATGATTGCTCTTCGAATTTAATCTCTTGAGAAACGGGATTACGTATTATGGTTGGTAAGCCGTCTTCTGAGATCAATAATTCACTATCGTCTTGTAAAATGTATCTGAGCCAACTTTGAATATGGTCATGAATTGGTCCACCAACCGCCTCGGTATGCCTCTGAAATTCGTTTTGCATAATCCGCTCAAGTAAAAGAAGTGCATCGGCATACACCTGTTCTGAAGCGGCAATTTGCTTTGATCGCGATTGTTCAGCTTTAAGGGAAATAAGTTTTCCTTCGGGGTCATCTTGACGTAATTCTGAAAGTTTACCTTCAATCGAGCTAATGCTTTGTTGCTTTGTTATTATCTCGGTAAGCTCTTCTCTGAGATTCTTAGCGGTCTTTAATTTTTGAATCTCAGCTATTTCCTTAATCTCGTCCAATGAGCTCCATGCTTTTTCAGCTTCAGTAACTTCTTTTGTGACTGTTTCGAGTGAGTCTTTGATTTTGTCGTCTTTGCCGAATTCATTTCGGTGTATATCGAGGGTTCGAATGATTTCCTGCGATTTTTCCTTTAGTTCATCTTGCTTGGTTTCTGAAGCCTTTTTATTCGCAGTCAATGAACCAATGTTTTGCTTAACATCATCAATGTCCAATTGAATTGAATCAATATCTCTTTCCGCAATTTCACTCCGGATCTGCCATTCACCAGGATCTCCGTCTGGTTTTTTACTAATTGGAGTTTTAATAGATTTCAACTTGTTGAGCTCCCCAGTTAATCGTCCAATTTCCTTTACCAGTTCGTCTCGGGAATTCTTATCTAGTGCTGTAGCGATTTGGCTCTCTGCTCCTCTAATTTTTACATTCAACACAGTTGCTTGACTATAACGCGCTCTTAATTCATCAATACTGATTACGTCAAATCGTTTAAGGAATTCCTTAACGTCTTCCTGTAATTTTTCGTAACCTTCTGTGTCTAGATTGGATGTCATCGCACTGAAATGGTGCTTTTCATCGGGGGAAGTAATTTCAATTTTCTTGGCCGCAAATGTTGATATTTTTTTAGTGCTAATGTCTTCGCCATCAATCATTAGTGTGAATTTATTAGGAAGGCTCCCGGTAATCTGCCAGGATTCTGCATCCATTTTGCCTTTTGCTTCCTTGAATCTTTCATCCAACGCGTCCCATTTTTTCCAACCTTTTTTATCTGGTAAACTAAGATTTGCTAAACTTTCATTTAGTTTATCGAGCTTGATTTGTACAGCATCGACCGTTTCAAAACGAGATTGCACCGATGATAGGCTTAATTTAATCTCTGCTATCCGTGCTTCTCGGGTTTCATAGTCTAGCCAATTTCTCAGCGAAGAATTTTCATCTTTTTTAATATCACGCCGTTGTTGTAATTTCTCTAAGTTTTTCTGGGCCATTTTTAATTGAGATACTGCTGAGTTATACTCAATTTTTATTTTCTCAAAAGATTCCTCTGTATCTTTAATAGTTGTCAAGAATGAATTACGATTATCCCATATCTCTCGAAGGTTCTTTTCCTGTGCTCTTGTATCATCCAGTACCTCTTTGGCGCTCTCACGTTTCTTTCTGTGCTCATCTGCTTCTAATTGTAATTTATTTGATTCTTGAAGGCGGTTACTTGCATCACCAACATTTTCAAGGTCTTCACTCACCGAACGGATAGTATTCACATAATTTTCTATTCGTGCAGAATTTTCCTCATGACCAACGATTTCTTCTTTGATTTGTTCTAAACGATCAAGATGGCTCTTAAGATCACTTTTAACCAAATCTTTACGATTTTTATGCCACATTGTCATATCGCTTGATATATTTCCAAGTAGTCTCCCTAATTGGGTAGCACTCACGGCCATGACCTTATCGATACTTAAACCGGCTATACTCGGTGGGGTTTTTGCCAATTCGACAAGACTTCCTTGAATTGGCAAGAGCACTTGCATGAGATTGTCCTTAATAGCGTTCTCAAAACCACCCCTGGAAATATCCGTTGCCTCACTACCTGCAACAATTTGCCGACATTTTAAAAATGCTTCATCACCATTATCTTCAACTATTTTCCAGGAACCATTGGAAAGCTCGTATAAGGTTGCTTCACTTGGAGCTCGTTGTTTACTGAAACGTTTCCGAATTCGATACTCTTTATCATTTGCTGAAAATTCTATTTCTACCATTGGAATCAGACCTGCAGAACCAATGGGGCGTAATCTATCCGTATGAGTTCCACAATGCTTATCTAATAAGCCAGCGACGATAGCCTCCCAGACACCTGATTTGCCAATGGCATTTGGACCATTTAAAACGATAAGCCCGTCACCTATATCTTCTAATACGGTATCGCCTTTCCAACTGCGCCAATTGCTTATCGTTATTTTGTTTATCTTCTGCAGAGTCATTGAATTTCCTCCAATTTAGATTTGAGTATTATTAGCGCTCTGCGTTTTACAACATCGGGTACGTCAGAATCCATTACCTGTTTCGCCACCTCTTTTATGGCATCTGGAAACGTATTCAAGTCAATATCTTCCACTGGTTCGATATGTACATCTTCAAAGTCAACATGAGCCCATCCATGTAATCGGAGTTCAGCAAGGTATCTATCCAGTTCATTAAGTTCATCCCAATATAAATTGCCAGAAAGATGTAAACGAATTACTGTTGATTCTGGGGGAGTGTCAATTTTATCTACTTCTTGGATTAAACTTTGACACCCCTGTCCACCAACTTCTTTTGGTTCCAATTTAATCTCGATCCGATGCCAAGCAAGTCTTCCTACCTTTTCAGGTTCCACTTTGATTTTACCATCTTCAATGTCAACAATCAAAATTTGACCTTCATGTTTCTCATCAAAACCCATTGGTTCGATGGACCCACAATAAAATGTATTTTCATCAATCTTAACTGGATTATGCCAGTCTCCAAGAAAGGTAAAATCCAAATCTCTTATCTTTGTGACCTCTTTGGGGATATTACCACCTGGTGCAGTATCAATACTGCCATGGAGCAATCCTATCCGTATCCCATGTTTGTTTGATCTTTCAGGGATCCATTCGCTTGTATCGTTGATAGGATTTTTCCGAGTTATTGGACTTGGGAAAAATATAGTTTCAGTTAGGTCATCCACTTTTAATGGTTTATTTTCAAGCAACATATGAATATTCTGATTTTTCTCGCAAAGGCGGCTAAAGGCATACATTGTTCCGCCATGATGCCACCAATCATGATTTCCTGGCATGATATAGATTGGACATTTGATTTTAGAAAGAAAAACGTGCGTCTTCAATATGTCCGGTTCACCAACTCTATCGCTATCAAATAAATCACCAAGAATAAAAAGAGCTTTTACATTTTTATTTTTTATTATATCTGAAACTTGTGAAACAACCTCATACTTCTGTTCTTTAAATGATTCTGCAGCACAACCAGCACTATTCATTTGTGCTCCAATGTGCCAATCTGATGTTACGATAAATTTTGGAATATTCTCAGGCCCCCCAATTTTAATAGAAATAAATCAGTATTCAGCTTTACTTCTATTCCCTACTATAAATCACGCCTATAAACGATTACACCCTGTAATTACTCAATTACGTATAAAATTTACTTATTTAAAACCAATCGAATATCAAGTTCAGAAAAGATTGTAAAATTCACTGTCAATACTAAAACGGAATGAGGCGAGAGGGTGTTGTGTGAAACAAGAGGGAAATATTAAGTACCAAGGGGGAAAGTCTGATACTAAAAAAAGTTTAACATTCTTCCCTCCCGCCTCAATGGGTAATATGTTTGAGGTTTAAAAATATGATTTCTTTAAAGATAATAGAGAATTGAGACGCTTTATAGGCTAGAGATTCTCAGTTTTCCAATATCCATAAATGCAGTGACTATCTTTTTAGAAACCTTGGGGTCACTCCGAACCTCTGGGTTATTATAGTACATGATATAAAAGACTAGAAAGAGAACCCAAAAATCAAAATTATACCTTAAGATCGCTTCACTAATTCTTTTCCCCTTCCAGTTCTCATAGAAACTACGTTTTGCACTCACACCTAACAGATTGAGGCCAGTTCTTCCCAAGAGGACCCACGTTAGACTCCTTTCCGCAAAAGAAGTCGTAATTGCACAGAAATATTGGAAAGTTCCATATCTGAGATTTGCTTCCTCTTTGCTTTCCAAATAATGCATCTCTAAGAAATTCCTGATAGCGGCTTTATCAGGCATAATATCTGTAAACTCATACACCTTACGAGTTTGCCTAGCATATCGATAAAAACCGTGCTCAAAAACTGTACGAAGCAGCATCCTTGCGTGGCAATAAGTGGGTTTACCAATAAAGAAATCTGATTCGGCTGGTTCGCTATCAGATTTTGTTTTTATCGTTCTTTCTCTAACCTCTTTTACAAGTTCTGGTGTCCACTCATGAATCATTATGAAAATCTTTTGCTCATCAGGTCTAAGTTCCCTTTCGAGTCGTGATGCCCAAAATTCCTTTATTCTTCTCATGCAATCGCCTACCCTGTAGCTCTTTCGGTAGGCCAGCATCACCCGTCCATAGGTACAAGACCCAGGA
>CBDVCK010000042.1:0-17566 GCA_965372465.1 uncultured Thermoplasmata archaeon
GGCATGGATGTTTTCCTCATGTTGTGTATTGTAAGGGTTGATATTTTATCTTTTTGATGAAAAATATCTCTTTAAAGAAAATAATCATACCAAAAACATAATAAAATATTACCTGACTAGTGTTCCAGGCCTTTGTTAAATATTAGCTTAGCGAGATGACAAGATCATGAGTAAAAAGATTATAATCATATTAACAATCATAATTACCTTGATTCTAGTATTAAGCCTGATTTATACTACATTTATGGCACCTCAACCCTCTAATATAACTGTAAATCAGCTTTATGATGAGGGAATTATGGGCGATTTTGATTTATCGGTGGGGAAAGTTTATAATATTAAAGATGAAGTTGAGAAGATTTGTATATTTATTTTACCTGCAATGTCGGATAACTATTCTGTAGATATTAATAACCTATCTACCTATTCGGCTGTATTTTTTAAAAGTGATCCCACATTACCATTATTCTTCATGGGTGATAGAAGTTCTGATTTTTCCAAAGGGAAAGAAGTTGAACTTAATTTGGAGGTTAGAGAATATAGAATTCCTTTTTCTGGGTCCCATTTCGATATTACAAACCTCGAAACTGCTTTTGTGTATTATATGATATTGGAATTTCAAAGCGCGATATATATTGGAAAATTCTCAATAATCTCCTTTAATTTGGATAAAATAAACGATAAAACATTTAGATTGAATGTAACCGATGTTGTGAACCTTAATTCTCTATCGATTTGCTGGTCCGATGTGTATGTGGATTTTTCTGATCGTGACAAACCTCAACCTTCCTTCAAAGTATTTTCCTCTAACAACCTATTTATAGGGGAATTTCGGGAAAGAAATATGTCGATGATAAGTGAGGAAGTTGAAATTGGTCAATATCTCAAATTTGAATTTGATAAAAATTCATATGGAAATCTCACTCTTATTTTCGGTGGTGATATACTTCCTTCATATTCCAATTCCCATGAACCTTTCTTTTTCGATGAATTCCCAATTTCCCGTGTGGATATTTGATAGTCGATTTTAGTGTAACATTCAAATCAAAAATATCTTATCACCCCAACCCGATTCCGCATACATGAAACCGGAACCCATTCCAGGAGAGCCCGCCCTTCTGCTCAAGGGAAAAAAAAGGACTCTCGTGATTGCGGACCTTCACATTGGAATCGAGGCCGAACTCAGGGAGGCGGGAATAAACATCCCCAGCCAGACCGAAAAAGTGGCAGCCCACCTAAAAAAACTTTGCACTGAAAATAATATTAGCGAGGTTATAATCGTTGGTGATGTCAAACACAACGTGCCTCTGACCAGCAGGCAGGAGCACTACGAAATCCCCCTGATCTTTGAAAGATTGAAGGACTCTGTAAGTGAGGTGCATGTGGTACCTGGCAATCACGACGGCAATTTAAAGAATTTACTTCCGAAATGGGTAAAGATTCACTCAAACAAGGGTTTTGTTCACAGAGGGTGCGGATTCTTCCACGGCCATACCTGGCCAAGCTTGCAAGTCATGCAAAAAAAACAGGTGATCATTGCTCATCAACATCCAACTATTCAATTCGTGGAAACGCTGGGGGAGAGGGATTATCGGCAATGCTGGGTCAAGACGAGTTTCAATACCGATGCAGTACAAGAACATTATCCGGACTCCAAAGCCGAACTGATTATAATTCCCACATTCAACGATCTATGCGGGGGAGTGGCCCTGAACAGCAGCGATTTTAAACCTCTTGGCCCTGTGATTTCGAACAACCTTGTTGATATGGATAACTCCGAGATATATCTGCTTGACGGTACATTTTTGGGAAAGCTTAAGGATCTGAGGGTGTGAGATGAGCAGAAATTTGCTTTCCAAGGCTATTCAAAATGCCCTCGAAAAGAAAGGATGGGGAGAACTTACAGAGCCCCAAAAGAAAGCCATCCCTGAGATCCTGGATGGTAAGAATCTCCTTCTCATAGCACCCACGGGAATGGGTAAAACCGAGGCTATAATGCTTCCTCTTTTCCAGAAACTTTTGGAAGGTGAACACGAGAGGATCAGCCTTCTTTACATTACACCTCTTCGGGCACTGAACAGGGATATGCTATCCAGGATGATGTGGTTTGGCAAGGAGTTGGAGATTGAGGTGGCTGTTCGTCACGGAGACACTCCCCAAAAAGAGAGGGCAAAAATGTCCAAATCCCCTCCTGACATGCTCATTACCACGCCAGAGACCTTCCAGATAATGTTCACAGGAAAACACCTTCGAAGGCATCTATCCAATGTGAAATGGGTTGTGATAGATGAAGTGCATGAACTAGCTCAGGATGAGAGGGGAGCTCAGCTTGCAGTGGGCCTTGAAAGGCTCTGCCAATTGGCTTCTCGGGAAGTTGTGAGGATAGGTCTTTCTGCAACAGTGGGCAGCCCAGAGGAAATAGCAAGATTCCTTGGAGGGGTGGGAAGAGAAGTAAAAATCATAAGAACCAGGCTTCCAAAGGACATCGAGATAAATGTGGAAAGTCCAATTCCCAAAGAAGAAGATGAGACCAGTGCAATGGCTCTTGGAACAGATTCCAAGCAGGCTGCATGTTTAAGAAGAGCAAAGGAATTGGTCCAGGAGCACAGATCAACTTTGTTCTTTGTCAATACCAGGGATACGGCAGAGATTCTGGCCACCAGATATCACATATCAGATAGTGAATTTGCCGTGGGTGTGCACCACGGCTCCCTTTCAAAGGGTGTCAGGGTTCAGATGGAGGAGGACTTCAAATCGGAAAAGCTGAAGGCTTTAATATGTACATCCTCCCTGGAACTGGGAATCGATGTGGGCAGTGCGGATTTCACTATTCAGTATAACTCCCCAAGGCAGGTGACAAGGCTTGTGCAGCGTGTTGGCAGATCAGGTCATGCTGTGGGAGGGGTATCCAAAGGAACCATCATTGCCATATCCAATGACGACATTTTGGAGAGCTGTGCAATTGCAAGAAGGGCACTTGCCGAGGAAATCGAGGCCTTCAAGATCAGGGAGAATCCTCTGTCAGTTCTTGCCAATCAGATCCTAGCAATAGCCGTAACCTCAAGGGACAATAATCTGAAATCTTGCTTCTCATTGGTGAAACGTGCATACCCTTTCAGGAACCTGAAATGGGGGGAATTTCAGAGGGTTGTGGACCTTTTACAAGACGAACGCGTAATATGGGTTGATGGTTTGGCATATGGTAAAAAAAGGGCTTCGTTTACCTTTTTTTACGATAACATATCCATGATACCGGATGAGAGAACCTTCAAGGTTGTGGACATCACCACACGAAATGTGATAGGCACCCTGGATGAGGGGTTCACAGCAAATTACGTGGGGCCCCATGCAAGGCTCATCATCAGGGGAAGGCCCTGGGAGGTTGTGGAGTTCGAAGAAGACGTTCTTGTCACCCCTTCTGAACTGGTTGGGGCTGTGCCCGATTGGGTGGGTGAGGAGATACCGGTTCCCTTTGAGGTGGCCCAGGAGGTAGGGAAGATCAGGGATGAAGCAGACCTTGACCCTTATCCTGTTGATATAAGCGTAACAAAAACATTTTTAGAGGCAATAAAAAAACAGAAAGAGCATTTCCCTGTTCCTACTGATAATTTAATTACAATCGAACGTGGAAAAAGACTCTTTGTTATCAATGCATGTCTTGGAAGCCAGGTCAATGAAACCCTTGGAATGCTTCTCTCCACTCTCTTGGCGGCAAGGGTAGGGGAAAGCGTGGGACTCAGAACAGACCCTTACCGGATAATTTTGGACCTTCCCACAAATCTTGACCCGAACCTGGTTATTAAGATCCTTTCGGAAACAGAACCTGAGGGTGTGCAGGATATAATCAGGCTGGCTTTGAGAAATTCCTCTTATCTCAGATGGAGCCTAATTCATGTGGCCAAGAAATTCTGTGCATTGGAGAAGGAGGCGGATTACAAGAAAATCTCGATCAAGAGACTCATGTCAGCCTTTATGGACACTCCTCTTTTTGAAGAAACTGTCAATAAGACCATCTGGGAACGGATGGATATTCCAAGGACAAAGGAAACCCTGAAAAGGATACAAGTTGGGGATATAAAACTTGAGATTACAGGGATTTCTCCCATTGGGCTGGAAGGTGTGGAGGCTTACATGCGCCTTGTATCCCCCCAGAAACCTGATCGCGTAATACTCATGACCCTGAAGAACAGATTGGAAGATCAAAGAATAAAACTTTTATGCCTCAACTGCAAAAGAACATACACGAAAAGAATAGGGGGATTGCCTGAGAAGGTATCGTGTCAAAACTGCGAAGGAAAGATGGTGGCAGCAATTCCCACCTACGAGAATTTCGGCCCACTTCTCAAGAAGGAGAATCCCAAAGAAAACGAGAAAAATATCATAAAAAAATTGTATACAAATGCCAACCTTATCCTAAGCTATGGAAAGAGGGCGATTTTAACAATGAGAGCACGGGGAGTGGGTCCCAGGACTGCTGCCAGGATCCTTGCAATGCATTACGAAACCGAGGAGGAATTCTTAAGGAAGATTCTTTCTGCCGAGATCACCTACGCAAGGACGAGAAGGTTCTGGGATTAGGTCCTCAGCATATTGCATATTACTGAAGATTTTATAGTATTTTTAAGACCAATTTTATAATTTTCAGATTAACGCTGTTATATATGTCCAGGTTGCTTTTTTTTCAATTCAAAGCATTTTAAATCTAATAACTTTTAAATATCCTTATATTATTCCCCCACTGCCTAGAGACATTTACAACTAGAAAATGACAAAAATGGCAAAAAGATGGGGCAAAATAGAAAAAAATGATATCAGGAAAAGAACAAAAAGCTAAAAGTAAACATTTTAGCAGGTGATATTTGGAGGTAAGAAAATGAGTAAATCGGAATCAAATCCATTTAAAATTGCGCAAAGTCAGTTGGACAATGTTGCAGAGCGATTGAAACTTAAAAAGGGGATCCATCATTTTCTCAGAACACCTCGAAGGGAACTTTCTGTAAATTTCCCGGTAAGGATGGATGATGGTCAAATAAAGGTATTTCAAGGATACAGGGTGCAGCATAACATGGCCAGAGGACCATGCAAGGGCGGTATCAGATATCACTGGAACGTTTCACTGGATGAGGTAAGAGCATTGTCAATGTGGATGACATGGAAATGCGCAGTAGTCAATATACCATATGGTGGTGCAAAGGGCGGTATTATATGCAATCCAAAAGAAATGTCTCAAGCTGAGTTAGAGCGCATGACAAGGAGATTTACCACCGAAATATCAATCATAATCGGTCCAGAGAAGGACATACCAGCTCCTGATGTTTATACAAACGCTCAAACCATGGCCTGGATTATGGATACATACAGTGCCATCAAGGGCTATTCAGTTCCTGGGGTAGTGACGGGAAAACCTATTCATATTGGCGGTTCTCTCGGGAGAAATGAGGCAACAGCCAGGGGATGCATGTTCACAATCCGGGAGGCTCTTAAACATTTCGATATGAAGGTTATACCACCAGAGAAGTGGCAACAAGAATGTGAAGAAGGCGATATAGAGGGAGATATGTGTGACGGTGATGAGGGAACAGGTTATAAGATCGACAACGCCAAGGTAGCGATCCAGGGTTTTGGAAATGCCGGTTCAATTTCTGCTGCACTCTTATCAGCCAAAGGCGCCAAAGTAATCGCAGTAAGTGACAGCAAGGGTGGAGTTGCGAACAAAGATGGATTGAACATCCCGCAGCTGATAGAACATAAGAGTAAAACCGGCAGTGTGATAGGGTTCGAAGGTGCAAATGATAATCTCAGACCAAAAGAGGTATTGGAATTGGACTGTGATGTACTGGTCCCTGCGGCTTTGGAGAATCAGATTACAGATGAGAATGCAGACAATATCAAAGCAAAGATAGTGGCTGAGGCTGCAAACGGTCCTACCACTCCCGAGGCGGATAAAGTTCTACATGACAAGAATATCTTTTTGATACCCGATATCCTGGCAAACGCAGGCGGTGTTACGGTTTCGTATTTCGAGTGGGTTCAGGGCCTGCAGCAGTTCTTCTGGTCGGAAAGGGATGTAAATGTCAAGTTGAGAGAAATAATGACAAAGGCTTTTCATGAAGTTCTGAAAAAAAGCCAGGATGAGAAAGTCGACATGCGAACAGCAGCCTATATGTTGGCAGTGCAAAGGGTTGCGGATGCGATAATGCACAGGGGAATATTCCCGTAATGCTACAGCAATATTAATCGATGTTCCATATAAGGGAAATTTATTTTGAGGTTCTAAAAGCGGACTTGTCTAAGGTACAAACTCGCATAGCCTTTCCAACTCTGGATTCAACTTGCCCTCTACAACTATATAATTTCTATTTGATTTAGCGATAAATCTAAGTAACCATCATTTTTTCTTTTTTATATTCATCTAAAAAATCGCATACTTTACATTTCTTTCTTATCCGATCCTTTGCGATTTCCAGAGCACATTCTCTTGGCAGGCATTGCCTGTTCTTTGCCTCTTCCAAGGTAAATTTGGTATTAATACTGACCTTCTCTTCGATCATTTTAAACGCCTTATTTTTATTGCCGTCAATGTATTCAACGTACGAGCTTATCACACCGCCTGCGTTAGCAACAAAATCTGGAACTACAGTAATTCCCTTCATGAAGCAAAGATTTTCCACATCAAGCGACATAGGAATATTACTACCTTCAACTATTTGCTTGAACCCAAGTCTGTCAACATCACCCGGTTTTATAAGATTTGGAATTGCAGCTGTTATTAGGATATCGGCATTTACATCGAGTATATTTTCACAGCAATCCTTGCTAGCTGGTTTATAATTAATCACAGACTCACTCTCTTGCTTGATTTTTTCTAGTTTATTAAAATCAATTCCGTCGCCATTATAAACCACTCCTTTACTATCTGATATGGCCACCAATTTGCATCCTTTTTCTGAAAGAAATTTGGCTGCAAAATTTCCGACATTACCAAAACCTTCTATAGCAACTGTTGCGTCCTCTAAATCGAGATTTGCGTATTGAGATGCTACCCGGGTCGCATGATAGATTCCAAAGCCGGTACTTCCCAATTCGTGAGGTAAACCCCCCATTGATTCGGGTTTACCTGTACATGCCTTATTGTTTCCATTTGCATCAGCAAACCATTCCATTTCCTTTTCTCCCATATACATGTCGGGTGCAGCTACATATAAATCTGGGCATACTATCTTTATTGCTTCGGAAAAAGATTTTACGATTGCTTCTTTCTTTTCTATTGAAATTTTCTTGTCATCAGCCACAATGCCAGATTTTGCTCCACCGAATGGTATATCAACAAGCGCACATTTCCAGGTCATAGCTCGCGCTAAGTTCACCACTTCTTCAACCGTTACTGTAGGGGTCATCCTTATGCCCCCCTTTCCCGGACCGCATGCTATGTTGTCTATAGCAACAAAACCTTTCATACCTGTTTTTGCGTTATATACGGATAATATTTTTTCAGGACCAAATTCGTCATATTCTATCATTTCATCACGCACCTAATTTTATCTCGCTTATGATTGAGTCATTTCTCATTTTTTAGTGAACTTAGATTATTTGAAATAGGTTTGAATACTTAGTAAGTTTTCAACTTCTTCTTTGTCGGTATCTATTACATAAGGATTTCACTAATGTCCGATGCTTTTTTTATTTAACCTCCTCAAATTCACCAATTTGTTTATTTTTCCTCAAGTTTTCATAAGAAAAATATTTACCGTGCATAGAAATATAAACTCCATGAGGTAGTGTTTGGACAAATGCCAAAGCATTTCCTAAATTAAATATACTATCTGAATTGCCAAATGCAAATGGGATCATAGCACCCGTTAATACTATTATTTTATTTTTAATAAATTTTCCTAAAAATTGTGCAGTAGTTACCATTGTATCCGTACCATGAATTATAACTATTTTATCCTCCTTGGATTTTTTACAGTGATTTAATATAGTTCTCTTATTAGAATTGGATATGTTCGCACTATCAACCAACATCAATTCGGTTATTTTTATATCCAATTTGGACCTTCCCAACTTTAGTATTTCATGTATATGGGTTTTTTTAAAAATTAATTCACCCGTTATTTCATCATATTCTTTATCAAATGTTCCGCCTGTAATTAACATTCTAATAGTCATATGAATTCAAATCCAATTATATTATATTTTTATGGCTTCTTGATATTTTAAAATTGTATCGCGTTTAGCGTTTCAGTAGAGCTTATTTCTTTTATATGATTAATCTTATTCACGACAATATATCCTAGCTCTTCACAGGTATCAGCTTTAATCTTAGCTATTAAATTATAGTGACCAATTACTGGGTGCACTTCACTGATCCCTGAATCCTTATTAAGGCGATGAAGATGGTAATATACCTCTCGTTCATGCCCTGGGTGGGTTCTAATCAACACGAATGCAATCGCCATTTCTTACCAACTCCTTTTTTATTTATTTTTTCTTTCGCTATATACCTATTACCTTCCTCTCATCTCTCGATTTTTCGCCAGTATTCGGGATAGTAATCGTCGATTCCTACGTGCTTTATCCCGCAAATAGCCGCGGTGTCTAGGTCCAATGCCCTTACATCCTCCTTTGTTAATGTGCGTATGTCATCATGACCACTGAGCATTGAAAGTATCTTTATCTCCTCGGTTGTAGCTTTGATGAAATTTGCTATCCTTTGCCCGCCTATGAACGGATCCAGGAAGTGTCTCAGCTCAGGCTTTCCTGTTGCCAGACCGTATCGACAATTGCCAGTATGGCATGCCGTACAGCTACGGCAGCCCAACGCTATTTCCGCGGCCGCTCCAATGCCGACACCATCTGCGCCCATGGCCATTGCCTTGAATGCATCTAGACCATTTCTAATGCCACCCATTGCAAAGAGCTTGACCTTCCTGTGAACCTTTATATCTTTGAGTGCTCGTACAGCCTGGGCGATACAGGTAATCGTCGGGACCCCAACGCCCTGGGTCACCAATTCAGGAGAACAGCCTGTTCCTCCTACCATACCATCGATTGATATCGCATCCACACCAGCCTCCACTGCAAGTTTCACATCCTTGTAAGGCCGGCTTGGACCCAGCTTTAAAAGTATAGGAACCTTGTAATCCGTTATGTCCTTGATAATTTCCACTTGGTGCTTTAAGTCTTCAAAGGAAAGGACATCGTAGTAGCGACATGGAGAGAGGGCATCTGTTCCTATGGGTATTCCTCTCACTTTTGATACTTCCTCTGTAACCTTTGCGCCGAGTAGGTGGCCGCCCATGCCTGGTTTGGCACCCTGCCCGATCTTTATTTCTACTGCATCCCCCGCCTGCAGGTAGTCAAGGTTCACACCCCAGCGTCCTGTGGACCACTGAACCACAAAGTGTCCTCCTGGTTTCCATTTTTGTTCTTTGTCGTCTGCTTTTTCGAAACCATGGGCAAGATGGGCCTCCTCAGGCAGCATACCGCCCTCACCAGTGTTCGCAATTGTCCCGCTTAGTGCAGCGCCTATTGCAAGCGACATTTTTGCCTCCCTTGAAAGGGCGCCGAACGACATTCCTGCGATAATTATGGGAACCTTTAGGTGTATAGGGTTTTTCACAGTATCCTCCCCGATAACTACCCCAAGATTGCACTCTTCTCTGTATTTGTCCTTTGGGGGCTCCGAAGCTAGTTGCGAGGGTATAACGACTATACTGTCAAAATGCGGTGTCTTCGGCCCCATGGTTCCCAGGCCGCGAAGTGCATACTCCCCTGTCAGCGCTTTATAGTGAATTGATTCCACTGTTGAAGAGTCCCATATATAGCGGGTATTCGCCTCTGACTCTGCAGGCTTTATATGAAGAGCGTTCGTGGGACAACTCTCTTGGCAAATTCTGCAACCTACACAGGCGGTATCATTAACTATTTGTACCTTTCCATTCTCATCTCTAACATAGACGCTCTGCGGACAGACTTGCAGGCAGATACCGCACTTCCACGGTTCATCTTGGCTAATGCACCTGCCCTTGTCAAGGTTAACACAGTATGCTCCGACTATTGGCACGCGCATCCCTCCAATAGATCTCCGGATTTATCTTTATAGAACGGTTTATCGGTCTTTGGAATGTATTTCTTTAATCTTTTGGGGTTCACATCGAAACCATTCTCCTTGAGAAGTTTCTTCAATCGGGCGATGTCCTCCTCTGTGAGAGCACCTTCTTTCATGTTGTTTCCCAGGCTTTTTGCTTTCCCTGCCAGGTAGATTGCTCCACGGATGATGTAGTTCCCGAGTTTCATCCCTGCATCACCGAGGATAATGATCTCTCCATTGGCCATGTAGGTAGCCACATCGTGCCCTACATTACCGCCGATAACTATTGTCGCACCTTTGTTCATTGTCCCTGTGAAATCACCGGCATTTCCTTTTATGAACATTTTTCCTCCATAACAGTACATTCCCGCACCATAGCCTGCATTATCAAAGACCATTATCTTACCTGAGATCATATTATCCCCAAGGAAGTTTTGCACTGTCCCCTTTACAATTATTTCTCCTCCACTGTTGACGGATCCAACATAATCATTCGTATCTCCGACTATTTTGACGATCCCCCCCCTAAGTCCGGAGGCTAGTCCGTAGCATTTTTCTGCATTCTTCACGATAACGGACTTTCCTTTTTCAAGAGCTGCCTTGATTTCCCCGTTCACCTTTTTCAGCTCCTTTCCACTGGCATCAATTTCTACCATGATCTCATCTCTCCCTAAACCTCCTCAGCAGAGGGAACAGGTCCCACAACCCTCCTTACCCTCAGGCTCCTTTTCCTGATGGTTGTCTATTGTCTTCCGAAAGTATACCTCAGCGAATCTCTTCTTAGCCTCTTCCACCCTGGAGGGGTCTCTTAATGCCTCCAACATAAGCACTTTCAAGCGGTCAATCATCTCAGCCCGCTTACGCTTCTTCTTAGTCTCTTTTGCGTTTTTAAGTGCCTTCTCATCCACCCCTTCTTTGGTTTCGAGCAGCTTCAGATTAACTGCATTGTCCAAGACGTTTACCCCGGCAGATGTGCGTACAATAGCCACTGAATAGCCTTCTTTCGCGCCTATTGGGCCTATGGAAATGTCTGAAGTCTCAGAAAGCAGGTCATAGCATCTGCCGCATCCAATCCTTACCAACTCAGTCACTTCCGAGAGTTTCATCTCCTTTTTCTCACCGCTCCAGGTGCCAACACTCAGCAAATTGTCCTTCTGCGAAACGGATATCGACTCAATAGTAGAGAGAGGAATTTTCAAGGATTCGGAAACCTCCTTAAGCGCTGCCTGAGTGTATACACCAGAGCAGAACACACCCACCCTTAGTCTTATCCGGTCTGCGATGTACCTCAATGCTTTTTCTTCGCTCTTTTCAATGCAATCAAGTGCCTGTAATACGCAGGGTGTGCCCACTACCGCCACATTTTTAAGTCCCTTTTTATAAATCGCTTCTTTGAGGCCTTCGAGTGTAGGACTCCATACGTATTGATTACCAACACTCTCCACCAAGTCTGATATTGAAATGGCAACTTGCGGGAACGGAATCAGTGTCCAGCGGTCAATGTCCGATATCACTGCCCCATCAATCATCCTTCTCTCCATAGTTCCGATGAGCAGGTTGGTGATAATCTCGTTTGGGTTACCTGTTGTCTTCTTTCCACCTGTCCTAACAAGCACCTTTTTCAGGTCCGGTCCATCAGGCCATTCCTCTATGAGTCTTGGGCATGAGATCTCGCAGAGTTTCTCGCCCTCCATTTCGCAGAAATGGCAGACATCTAATCTACTTCTAGTAAGGCCCACATTCTTCCATATCTCTTTTTTAGACGGGTGTTCTCCGTCCACTTCGAACTTCAGGATACTCTTCGAGCAAGCGACCACGCATGCGCCACAACCTGCGCAACGATCGACATTCCAGACTTCATTTTCAAGTTTCTGCGACACCTATACTCCTCCCGCATTGGTTATTTCTCAAGTGGTTCGGTCCCAGACTCTTAACCTCCTCTGTGAACTCAGTAACGAGCTCGGCGAACCTATTCCCCTCGCTTGCGGAGATCCACTCTAATCTTAGTCGCCTTGGGTCGATCCCGTAAGCGCTAAGCAATTCTCTCAGTTGTTGTATCCTTTCCTTCGTGAAATTATTACCAGTTATATAGTGACATTCACCAGGGTGACATCCACTCACGAGCACACCGTCGGCTCCGTTAAGGAATGTTCTTATGATCAAAATCGGGTCAACCCTCCCTGAACACATCGTTCGTATGATTCTGATGTTTGGTGGATACTGGAAACGGCTCACTCCTGCCATGTCCGCCCCGGCGTAGGAGCACCAATTGCAGCAAAAACCTACGATGTTCGGCCCATCCTCTGGGAAAAGAGGCATGGTAGCTTCATCTATCTGGGCAATCAACTGCTCATCGGTGAAGCCTCTCTGAGATATTGCCTTTGAGGGACAGAGAGCAACACACGTTCCGCACCCTTTGCACAAAACATCGTTAACCTTGGCGACAAACACACCTTTATATTTCTCAATTAGGTCTATTGCATTAAATTGACAGGCTTCTTTGCATATACCGCATCCTCCGCATAGATGCTCATCAACGCATGCTATTATCGGCTCCGTTTCTATCTTTCCTCTAGCCATGGGTATCGCAGCCTTAGCCGCAGCGGCAGAAGCTTGTGCAATTGTGTCCGCAATGTCTTTTGGCGATTGTGCACATCCACATAGGTATATCCCCATGGTGTTGGTTTCGACGGGACCTAACTTTGGATGTTTCTCCATGAAAAAACCGTCCCCGCTTCTGGGGATCTTTAACATCTTCTGTAATTCCTCAACTTCAATCTCGTTCGGTACCATACCAACAGATAATACTACAGCGTCCGCATCAAGCACAAGTGTCTCACCTGATAATTCATCAAAAACCTCAACTTTTTTACCATCATCAATAACTATTGGCTTTTTGTCCTTTCTATAAGAATTAATAAATTGTACACCCACCTTCGATGCTTCATAGTACATTTCTTCTGTGCCTTTGCTAAATGTCCTAATATCGCGGAATATTATCCATACATTTACGCCTCTCCCCCTCAATCTGATAGCTTGTTTAATTGCGTTCTGACAACAATAACGGGAACATCCCGGGTTGCCCTTTGGGTTATCTGGATCTCTTGAACCAACACACAGCATATATACAACATTCTTTAATTTACTGTTATTGATCGTTATCTCATTTACATCCCTAAATGACAGTTCCCTTTCAACATCCATATTCGTAACAACATTGGGGTATTCTCCATAACCGTATTCACCAACAGGGTCGTATAAGGCTGCGCCAACTGCGATAATTATCGTACTCACGTTAAGTTTGATTTTTATTTTCTCCCTGTTATCTAATTGAACCGCATTTTGTTTGCACGCTTTTAAACATTCACCGCATTTTGTACAGGTGTTAAAGTCTATGGTATAAGACATTGGATAGGCGTTATATTTGAAATATATCGCCTTCCGCGGGGGTACCCATGAACTATATCCATATTTTACATCAATGGGGCATACTTTTGAGCAGTCTCCACAAGAATTGCATTTCTCAATATCTATACCCCGCTCCTGTAAAGATATATCAACCTCAAAGTTTCCAACAAAACCACTTACATCGACTACCTTAGTGTTTGTCAAAACATTAACATTCATATCCTCAAGTTTCTTATAATACTCCTCAAGAATCTCATTTAAATCCTTATTCTCGGGAGGCAATTTTCCAATTCTCGCAGCCATCCCGCCAATATACGGTTTTTTTTCCACAAGGGTCACATTAAAACCTTGATTTGCTAGGTCTATTGCAGCTTGAATCCCAGCGATACCGCCTCCAATTACCAATGAGGATTTACCTACTTTTACTTCATTTGACTTTAACGGCTCTTGCAGCCGAGCCCTCATAATGGCCATTCTTACCAGATCTTTGGCTTTTGCCGTGGCTTTTTCTGGCTCTTCCATGTGAACCCATGAACATTGGTCACGGATATTTGTCATCTCAAATAGATATGGATTAAGTCCTGCTTTCTCACAAGTCTCCCTAAATAACGGCTCGTGTGTTCTTGGGGTACAGGCGGCTACGACAAACCTATTGAGCTTATATTTCTTGATGGCATCATGGATTCTTTGTTGAGTTTCATCCGAACAGGTATAGAGATTATCTTCCACGAACTCGACATTTGGAAGACTTTTCGCATAGTTTGCCACACTACTGACATCAACCACTGCACTAATATTAGAGCCGCAATGGCATACAAACACACCGATGCGAGGGACGGAACTAAAATCATTTTGCGGTACCTTTTTCTTTTCTTCTATTATTCTATGATCCAACATCAAAGCAGCTGCTTTGGCCGCTGCAGCGGATGCTTGCGCTACGCTATCGGGTATATCCTTAGGACCCTGTGCACACCCTGCAAGAAATATTCCTTCACGGGATGAGTCTGTTGATTTTGCATTTATATGTTTTTCTTTGAAGAAACCGTTTTTATCAAGTTCTATGCCTAAAATCTTAGAAATTTTTTCGGTATCTCCAGATGGAATCATCGGTGTGGCTAGAACAACCAAGTCCGCTTTCAGTTCGATTACATCACCGACATCATAAATTTCGTTGGTAACTGCGTTCTCAAAATAAATTGTATTTTCGAAGCGAATAATCAGATCATTATTTTCATCCTCTAAAATCTCTGCGGGGTACCCCCTAATAAAATTCACCTTAGCTTTTTGAGACCGCACGTAAAACTCGTCAAAGCCCTTACCATATGTTCTCACATCTGTAAAAAATATTAAAATATCTTCGATGCTGGCCTCGTGTTCCTTTGCAACCATGGCCTGTTTTACCGAGTACATGCAACATACCCTGGAACAATAATTGCACTCGTTCACATCTCTTGAACCGACACATTGGATAAACGCTATCTTCTGCGGCCCTTTACCGTCAGATGGCCGCACAACAAAACCTCCAGTAGGCCCCGAGGCATTCAACAAACGTTCAAATTGCATGCTTGTGATAACATTTTTGTGTCTTCCAAAGCCATATCGATGTATATTGTAGGGGTTCATTTGCTTGAAGCCTGTGGTGACGATTATTGCACCTGTGTTTACTTCTACGGTTCTATCCATGTCCTCAAAATTAATTGCATCGGCGGGGCAAACTTCTTTGCAGAGGCCGCACTTTCCCTTCTTTAAGTATATGCAATGTTCCTTATCTATCGAATATTTGAGTGGAACTGCCTGAGGAAATGGTATATAGATCGCTTTTCTCTTTGAAAGTCCAAAGTCAAAGTCGTTTATCACCTTTGATGGACACTTGCTCAGACACAAACCACACCCAACACATTTGTCCTCATCAACAAACCTGGCTCGTTTATTTATTTTTACCTGAAAATCGCCTTTTTCACCCCTAACTTCTGCAATCTCCGAATTCGTGAGGATCTCAATATTTGGATGCCTTCCGGCAGTTACCATCTTGGGTGCGAGAATGCACATGGAACAATCGTTGGTGGGGAAGGTCTTATCCAGTTGTGCCATATGTCCACCAATGGATGGGGATCTCTCAACCAGATAGACCTTGATGCCAGCATCCGCAAGGTCAAGGGATGTCTGTATGCCCGCTATTCCACCCCCGATAACTACCACACCTTTTCTCCTTTGAATTCTTTGGCCATCCGTATCCAATAAGTCACCCCGATTTTAATTCTCTTTTTAAAACTTTTTTCTCATTATTATTGAAAAATATCTCCTGAATTGTAGAAAACAATAAATTCAAATCATCTTTTAACTCAGCAAGGTCGGTATATCTCCATTCATGATTCCAAAGAGGGTACGATGTATCGACGATCTTTCCATGCAATTCATTACCCAAGCATGATGGGATAGTATAGATCGAAAAGGAAAGTTTATCCCAGGATATATTATTGTAAAGCTTTTTCATTTTTTCAATTGCACTCCATAAATTTAATAACGGTGTGGTCTCAGCATACCATTCTGGTGATACGCAATCTTCCAAGGGTCCCTCTGCCCAGTCCAAAGATATTATTCGCGCAACAGCATCGCTTAAGACAGTTAGAACTGTAACATATTGCGCCTCCCTATTATCAGAATAAAAACCTCTGCACTTAACGGCAATAGCAAGGCAAGGGACATCATCCGGAAAACCGATATCATGCCAGTGTTTGATTACTATCTTCAATCTTTCTACATCATAATTTTGTGTATGAGAATATATCGGCAAGTTGACCGTTCTTTTGCGATTCCATTTGGTGTTTTCTATACTTATTCCCATTGCGCTGTTAAATCTCCCAACGATGTCCTTTTTACATCCGCCTCTAGGTGTTTCGAGAAAATAGGGTTTCCATGCGTCGATAGGATATTCACCTAAATCTGTTCCTATTATGCAGAATTCTTCGGGGGTCAACATTGAGGGTCTCTCTAGAATATTTCTAAGATTCCAAGACAGAATGAAGGGTTGAAGCAATGACAGATTCTCTGATGATGTCATGTTCCCTCCATCGCTTGTAAAATCCTTTCCCTGGCAATTTCCTTAGCAACCCTTCTCAGTGGAATACCCGATTCCAGAGAATGTTGAATGATTTGCTTTGTTGTTTCCCTGATTTTCGATTCTATTAATGAAAAAGCTATTTCACAACTATTACCATTATATTCGGCATAAGAGCTAATAGCACCACCGGCAATTGTTAAAATATCAGGTAGAACTAAAACACCTTCTTGATGTAACATTTGATCCGCAATGGGTGTAGTTGGATTATTTATCCCTTCCACAATACATTTTGATTTAAGTCCCCGTGCATTTTCCTCGGTAATCATCTTATTATCCGTAGTAGGCACAAATATGTCACAATCAATTTTTACAATGTCTTCCTTTGGCAAAATCTTTCCTATCTTACAGTGTTTTAATGATTGTTTTTCAGTGGCGGCTGAAGAATACCCTAGAAGTTTAGTTATGTCAATGCCCTCAGGGTCGTAGATTGTACACCAATTATCGCTAATTGCAACTATCTTAGCATCTTTATTAGCAAGATATTTCCCTACTGTACACCCAATATTCTCGAAACCCTGGATTGCAATCCTTACTTCTGATATGTTTGAGGGGAGAACAGATAAAGATCGAACTGCTTCAATACTTGCTTCAATTGCAACCCCCATACCAAAACCAATAACCCCCAATTCATGTGGTATACCGCCCATATCCTCAGGTTTTCCTGTTGCACCTCTCCTATCTCCGATTTCTTCAACGAACGCTGCCATTTCCCCCTGACCAACATGCATATCCGGTCCAGTAATATATTGGTCTGGAACGTATGGTGAGACACCTCTTGCGAAAGATTTTATTAATTTTATTTTGTCGACCTCGAAAGGATTTGCTCTTATGCCTGCAGCGGCCCCGCCGAAATTCACATTTACAAGTGCACATGACAATGTCATCCTTCTTGCGTTTAGAAATACCTGGTGCGGCGTGATCATAGGAGATATTTTTATCCCACC
>CBDVCK010000043.1:0-17541 GCA_965372465.1 uncultured Thermoplasmata archaeon
CGGGTTCCAAAGGGTGGCTGTGCCTTTGGTTTGAGCCCTTTGAATATTTCCGCCACGCCCGCCCGAACGAGTGCAAGGAGTGAGGGTCGCACTTGCGGAATTGATTACGATTTCCAACAATCTTGTAATCTGAGTAATCAAGGGGTGCGAGTGCGACATCGAAGGCACTTGGAGCGACCGCAGGGAGCGGAAAGTGGAGTCGATGCGAGGCAAGCGAGCCGAGCTGTGGCGAGCGGTGGCGTATTAAACATGGAATATATGCGACGGCATGCCCGACGGTTGGGAGGTGGACAACGGCTTTGATCCCACCATAAACGATGCCGGATTGGATAATGATTCTGACGGCCTCAACAATACCGAGGAGTTGGAACTAAATAATCTAGGAATCAATGTAGACCCGAACAAAAATGATACAGATGATGACGGCTTACTTGATGGTGAGGAGGTCAAGAACTATGGGACAGACCCCACAAGCAAGTATTCCGATAACGACAACTTGACCGATTATGAAGAAGTAATAATTTATGATACCAATCCACTGAGCGAACACAGCGATTTAGACAATCTTAACGATACCGAGGAGATCTTTATTTACTTCACAGATCCCAATGATGCGGATATTGATGGAGACGGGTTATTAGATCATCAGGAAGTGGAAAACCGTACATCACCTTTTTCCAATGATACTGATGGGGATGGTCTTGAGGATCTCGATGAGATTGAGAACCATGGGACCGATCCCACAAACCCTGATACTGATAATGATACTATCTCAGACAAACAGGAGATCGATGGCTGGGAGATTGTAATTGGTTACTATGATGGTAAGAAAGGGGATGATGAAGGCGAGGTGGTGATGGAGGAGCACACGTTTACATCTGATCCGACTGTTCATTTAAAAGATGACACAATATATGAGGGATTTAAGCCAAGAAGTGGCAACGACATCGATCAAGACCACATCCCAGACGACATCGAACGCTCCATGATCGCACCCTTCCAGAACATTACTCCTGAAAACCTATCCGAGGAACAAAACAACACCAAAGCCCAGTACAATCCATTTATCAAGGAAAAGACACCCCCAAAACTCTCGAACCTCAGAGTTGAGAGACATGTTAAAAAGGGAACAAATTGGTTAGGTATCAAATATGTTAAGCACTGCTATACAACAGTAAAAGTTGATGTTAAGGATGCTGTCAAGATTTACTATGTATGGATCAGAGTTCTTGATAATAACAAAGGGAAGAGGATTTGGGGTCACGGTGATGGAGAGTACACAACGAAGCTGGATATTGATTATGGGAGTCATTATCTATTTTCCTTCGAAGTGGAGGTCACAGCCGAGGATACCAATGAGAATGTGATCAAAATCAAGAAGGAGAAGAAGAGCGATTGGTGGGCCGTGGTAACCTTTATCGGGGATTTGATTTTGGATGTGCTGAAGTGGATTGTTGAGAAGATTGGGGAGATAATTAATGGAATAATTGAGTGGATAAAAAATAGCATTACTAGTGCATTAAATAGTTTAATTCAACCACTCAGTGATTCAATATTATCGCTTATAAACCAGATGATAGATGAACTAGAAGTCGATTATCAAGATGCCAAAGAAGCTCATGATGCAGGATTAGGTTTTGCATCTGATAGTGGGCAATCGTTTTTCAATTTTTTTACATAAGAAGTATTGCTATTAATTATTGGGTTATCTATAGGAGCAAGTTTGGCTTTAATGGCTTTAAATTTTATTGTAACTTCATTTCCATTGGTAATTCCCATTATTATACTAATAATATCTGGGCTATTCATAGGATTGTTCACCGCTCTTTTCAATCCTCCGGAGGTTGAACTGATAATGCCGGAAGGTTTACCTTTGGGATTAGATTTTGGTTCTATTGTTGCTTGGGTTATGGGGATAGCAAGCTCGGGAACTCCACCGCCATCTATATTGGATTGGTCCGTGCTCATCGTGGGAGAACTCGCATTCTTATGTGGTTGGTGGATGCTAGGTGGACAACCAGGAGGAGGCTGGGATGAGATACTCTCCGTTTTTGCATGGCTTTTTACTTTCGCTGCTTTCATATTTTCAGGAGCAGCTATTATGACCAATAGATTCGAGAGTCCATTAGAACCTGTTTTTGGGATTGTTGGTGCCATATTTTCTGCATTAGCTATGGTTTGTGCACTTCTGGTAATACCATTTAAGCTACAAGAAGTGAAATTAGCTGATATGGGAGGCGATATTGCCCTTTCCATCGTAAGTATTTTACTCTTCTTAACAAGTATCCATATCGTTCAGTCTTATTGAGGTTGGTGAGCCCCATGACAAAAACCAAATTAGACAATACTGCTGTTTCTTACTTTCCACGAGAAACTTTGCGAACTTATGTATATATATTAATTATATACATAGGGCTAGTTTCAATCCTTGGCATCTTTTTGCTCATTTCATTAGGGGCGACTATTGAATTTGCACTAGTTTTGACATTTGGGACTACTACTACATTTGCAATGTCTATTATCATGTTATCGAGAAGTATGGATGTTATCCCTGAATATATAATCCTTAACCACGAGAAATTTTTATTAGGATGGAATAGTAAAGAAATTAGTTTTTCTTATAGGAGGATAATAAGTTTTGTCCCTTACGTTTATGAAAGAGAAAAAGTCGGAGATCCAGATGCGAGATGGATAGTAACTTTAAAGAAAGGTATCTTTTTTAAGAAGATTCACTTAACAGAAAAAAATGTGAAGACCTTAGCTAAAGAGCTTGATGAAAGGAGGATTCCGTATTGGTGGGATGTGCCAGGGAAGATGTCACCTCCGACATAGAAGGCCTTATTACCATATGTATCGCGAAATTACTATTGAACCTTATGAATATCGTATCACCTCGAATATCATTTCACCTTTCACCAATTTATTCATCGAAAAATTTCATACATATATATGAAGAATTTAAACTCAATTACATATTTACTATTGGTTTAGTCAACAAAGCATAGTTCGAAAAAAGTAAGTAGAAGCTTAGATATGCCATAACACAATTTGGAGGTAAGGGAAATGAGCAAGATAATAAGCATATCACTTATCATGTTAATGACCACAACCGCATTCTTAGGCCTATTAACCATCACACCCCAACCCGTGGAAGCCCAAGGCCTCGCTGACTCTCCATGGCCCTGCTTTCGGGGGAATGCTCAGCGTACAGGATTGAGCCAATATGATACAAGTTTTGTGGATGGAACTGTGAAATGGAGCTATCCTACTGGAGACTGGATATTTTCTTCCCCAGCAATAGGTATCGATGGGACGATTTATTCTGGCTCCTATGACTTTAACTTATATGCTTTTTACCCAAATGGAACCGTAAAATGGTTCTACACTGTGGGTGATAAAATATTATCATCAGCAGCAATCGCTAATGATGGAACCGTTTATTTTGGTTCACACGATAACAATTTTTATGCATTATATCCAAATGGAACACTGAAATGGGCTTTTCCAACTGGACATTGGATAATGTCTTCCCCAATAATAGATAATAATGGCAATATTTACTTCGGTTCCCAGGACGATAAATTATATGCTTTGTATCCAAATGGTACACTCAAATGGAGCTATCCTGCGGGTGGTGATGTTTTTTCTTCACCAGTGATCTATAATGATGATACTATTTATTTTGGCTCAATTGGTGCCATAGATAAAATGTATGCGTTATATCTCAATGGCACACTTAAATGGAGCTATAATCTGGGTTCCGGTATATCCTCTTCACCATTAATTGATAGTAGCGGCATTATATACTTTGGTTCAAATGATAATAATTTGTACGCATTATATCCAAATGGTACATTGAAATGGAATTATACAACTGGGGGAATTGTTCAATCTTCACCATCAATTGATGGTTCTAATATCATTTATTTCGGTTCTTATGATAATAACTTATACGCATTATATTCCAACGGTACTTTGAAATGGTCATTTCCCACAGGGGATGATGTGATTTCTTCGCCTTCAATCGGTAGTGATGGGACCATATACTTCGGCTCCATTGACAATAATTTTTATGCATTGTATCCGAATGGTACTGTTAAATGGAGCTATACAACTGGAGATTGGATATATTCATCACCTGCAATAGGCAGTGATGGGAAGGTTTACGTAGGTTCAAGAGATTATAACCTCTACGCCTTCGGCTCCAACCTCGATGCACCTTCCGCTCCTCAAAACCTCGTTGCCTCAGCAGGAACCGGCAACGTCGACCTCACTTGGGATCAACCAACCTCAAATGGTAACTCAAGCGTCACAAATTTCTTAATTTATAGAGGCACATCCCCAGGCTCAGAATCCTTCCTAATCGAGATCGGGAACGTAACAACCTACAACGATACAAGTGTTACAAATGGCATCCAATACTACTACCGCGTAAAAGCCAAGAATATCATAGGTGAAGGCCCTATGTCAAACGAAGTCAATGATATGCCCACAGGGCCTCCAACAGCTCCTGTAAGCCTCCAGGCGACCTGGGGGGGATTCCTATGTGGATCTTTCATGGAGTACCCCAACCTCAAATGGCGGCTCAGTAATTACAAATTACGAAATTTATCGCGGGACCACATCTGGAGGAGAGACCTTCTTAATTGAAATCGGGAATCTGCTCACTTATAATGATGCGATTGTAAGCAATGGGAATGAATATTTCTATAAGGTCAGTGCGAAAAATGCATTAGGTGAAGGACCTCAGTCGAATGAGGCAAGTGGTTCGCCTGGACTGCCTACCGCCCCATCTGGTTTGGCTGTTGATGGTGGCCCTTCTTATGCTAATTTAACTTGGAATGCTCCCTCTATTGACGGCGGATTTCCAATTACGAACTATGAGATTTACAGGGGTACTTCATCAGGAGGTCTGAGTCTTTTAATTGAGATTGGAAACTTATTGTATTATAACGATACAACAGTGACCAGTGGGAATACATATTATTACCAAGTGAGTGCTAAAAACTCAATTGGAGAAGGACCTAAATCAGGTGAGGTAAACGTTCTTATCGCTTCACTTCCAACAGAGCCGGAGAATGTCCAAACAAGCGTTGGAAATGGCTATGTGAATCTAACTTGGGACCCGCCAAGTGATGATGGTGGTTCACCGATTACGAATTACAGGATTTACAAAGGCACGACATCAGTTGGGGAGAGTTTTCTTACTGAGATCGATAATATCCTCTTTTACAATGATACCAGTGTTATAAATGGGGTTACTTATTATTATCAGGTTAGCGCCAAAAATGCAGCTTGGGAAGGGGTATTATCTGAGGAGGTACAGGGAACACCGATAGCACCACCATCTGAACCATTGAATTCTCAGGCATCTTATGGTGATTCCTGGGTGAATATCACTTGGGATATTCCTTCAGATGATGGCGGCTCTTCAATCACGAATTACAGGATTTATAAAGGCACTGTATCAGGCTCGGAAAGCTTCCTTGTGGAGATCGGAGATGTCACATACTACAATGATTCAGTGGTGACAAATGGTATGACATACTACTATAAAGTCAGTGCCAAGAATGTGGCAGGTGAAGGCTCGCAATCCACTGGGACGGATGCAATACCAGTTGGTCTATCATCACCACCTACGAACCTACAGGTAAGCACAGGCGATGGTTACGTTTATCTGACCTGGGATGCTCCATTGGATATTGGTGGCTCTCAGATAACGAATTACAGGATTTACAGGGATAATACATTTCTAATAGAGATCGGAAATATCACTTCTTACAATAATACTGGCTTGACAAATGGACAGGCTTATATTTATAACGTAAGCGCCAAGAACACGGTTGGTGAAGGTGGATTATCCACAGGTATAAGTGGCATTCCAGTAGCCCCAGCAACGGTTCCCTCAGCACCCCAGAATTTACAAGGAACCGCTGGTGATGGTCAGGTTGTATTGACCTGGGAAACGTCAAGCTCGGATGGTGGATCGGTAATCACTGGGTACAGTGTTTATAGGGGTTCTTCTGCTGGTAATCTCACTTTGCTTACCACTTTGGGAAATGTTCTTACTTACACAGATTTAAGTGTTACTAATGGAGAGACCTATTACTATAAAGTGAGCGCTGTAAATGGTGTTGGAGAAGGAGCGCAGACTTCTGAAGTCAGTGGAATACCACAAGCAGTCAGTTCAGATGGTGATGGAGATAATCAGATGATGCTGATTTCGCTGCTTGCTATAATCGCTGTGATTGTTATTGTGATCCTTGTGGCTTTGATGAAAAGGAAGAAACCTAAAACATCTGAGGTTCCTAAAGAGGAGGAGGAAAGTCCTTCACCCGAAACCGAAGAAGAGCCAGAGGATATCTTACCTGAAAACGAGGATACAAATCCACCTGCCTCACAAGAGAGATAGGGTAAAACTCTCCTTTTTGATGAGACAAGAAATCTTAATAATATCAAAAACCCTCCCTAAACCCATGGAATATTACGATGCCTTAGCAACAGGATACCATGAGCTTCATAAAAATGAGCAGAAGAACAAGTTAAGGCTCATTAAAGAGCATCTTAATATCAAGGAAAACGATACCCTATTAGATGTGGGATGTGGAACCGGTTTTTCCTCAGAATTTTTCTCATGTAGAATCACGGGTCTGGAACCCTCTCGTAACATGTTAAAAGAGGCCAAAAAAACAGAAAGGAATGCGGTTTTTGTTCAGGGAAGAGCAGAAAACCTACCGTTTTCGGACGCGACCTTCGATTTTGTCATCTGTGTAACTTCCCTTCATAACTTCGATTCTCCAAAACAAGCCCTGGAAGAGATGAGAAGGGTGGGCAAGGGGTCAGGAGCAATCTCAATCCTTAAAAAGGCGGCAAAAGCCCAGGAATTAAAGACATTTGTGCATGATATTTTTCCAATAAAGGAATTGATCGAGGAGGATAAGGATACCATCCTTTTTTTTGAATTAGGGGCAAACTTCATATCTGAGGGAGCCATACCTCCCAAATCTTGAAGGTAAAATCGGATAAAAACCATAGTAAACTAAAAATATACCTAGTTCATTAAGGGATAGGACATATTAGAAGAATCGGAGGAATTAGAATGGCAGAAAAACCTCATATGAATCTTGTGTTCATAGGACATGTAGATCACGGGAAATCAACGTTAGTTGGAAGAATGCTCCTGGAAACAGGCCATATCGAGCAGCATATAATCGACAAGTACAAGGAAGAAGCTCAGGCAAAGGGTAAAGGCTCTTTTGAATTTGCCTGGGTAATGGATGCTCTCAAGGAAGAGAGAGAGCGAGGATTGACAATTGATGTGGCTCATAAAAGGTTCAATACCGATAAATACTATTTCACGATAATTGATGCCCCCGGCCACAGGGATTTCGTTAAGAACATGATTACCGGTACAAGCCAGGCCGATGCCGCAGTGCTGGTTGTTGCAGCTCCCGAGGGTGTAATGGCCCAGACCAAGGAGCATGTGTTCTTGGCAAGAACCCTGGGTGTGGGGCAGCTCATTGTTGCAATAAACAAGATGGACGCCACAAAGCCCGAGTATAGCGAAGAAAGGTACAACAAGGTAAAGGAAGAGGCAACGAACCTTCTGAAGACCGTGGGATACAAGATGGATAATGTGCAATTTCTGCCAGTTAGTGCCTTCAAGAGTGACAATTCAGTGAAAGCTTCGGAGAATATGGGCTGGTTTAAGGGCGATAGCCTGCTTACTGCTCTTGACAAACTTACAGTACCAGAGAAACCCACCGGGAAACCACTCCGCCTGCCGGTGCAGGATGTTTATACAATTACAGGTGTTGGCACCGTTCCTGTGGGTAGAATCGAGACCGGTATTCTCAAACCAGATACAAAGATCATTTTCATGCCTTCGAATAAGGTGGGAGAGGTAAAGACCATCGAGATGCACCATGAACAGATAACACAGGCAGAGCCTGGTGACAATGTAGGGTTCAATGTAAGAGGTATTGCAAGAAACGAAATAAGACGCGGCGATGTGGCAGGTCCCGTGGATGACCCGCCAACAGTAGTAAAATCATTTACCGCCCAGATCATGGTATTGAACCACCCCAGCGTTATCACTGCGGGCTACACACCAGTATTTCATTGTCACACTGCACAGGTAGCCTGTACCGTGGAGGCCATTGAAAAGAAGCTGGATCCAAAGACGGGAGCAGTCAAAGAGGAGAACCCGGATTTCATAAAGACCGGTGATGCGGCTGTGATAAAAGTCAGGCCAACAAGACCCATGGTCATCGAGAATGCTAAGGACTTCCCCCAGTTGGGCAGGTTCGCAATCAGGGATATGGGGCAGACAGTGGCTGCCGGAATGTGTATAGGAGTAGAGAAAAAATAATCTTATATCTTTATTTTAATTAATAAGGGACGAGAGAAATGGCACAAAAAGCAAGGATTTCTTTGACTGGGACGAACCCCAAAAAGGTGGACAGCGTTTGCGAGCAGATAAAGGCCATTTCCCTGCGGGTCGGTGTGGAGATGCGCGGTCCCATTCCACTTCCCACCAAAAAATTGGTGGTTCCCATAAGAAAGAGTCCGGACGGAGAAGGCACAGAAACATGGGAGCGATGGGCCATGCATGTGCACAAGAGGTTAATCGACCTGGATGCTGATGAAAGGGCACTTCGACAGTTGATGAGAATCGAGGTGCCTGACGGAGTCAATATCGAGATCGTTTTAAGGGGTTAGAAAATCGTTTTTCTCTTTCTCAAATTACTCTTTTCCAAAATTATATTTTTCAAATCACTTTTTTGAGGTGTAATGTAGATATCTATTTGTTCTTCACATTTTAATATATAAACCAAAAAGTAATTGGCAATCTAATACCATACACCGCCCAGAAAGGGCGTTGATAGGATGAGGCAAGAAAGCAGATTGATTTTGGCACTGGATGTAACAGAGGAGGATTTGGCTATAAAGATTTCAAAATCCGTGGGTGAAGTTGTGGATGCGATAAAGGTGGGTTACCCTCTTGTTTTGGGAACTGATTTGAACATAGTGTCAAAGATTGCCGAATTTGCAGATGTTATATGTGATTTTAAGGTGGCCGACATTCCCAACACCAACAGGTTGATTGTGGAGAATGCAATGAAAAAAGGTGCCCGGGGCGTTATCTGTCACGGTCTTATGGGAAAAGATTCCATCGAAGCATGTGTAAATGCAGCATCGGGCAGGGATGTTTATGTGGTGGTTGAGATGAGCCATCCAGGAGGTGCAGAGTTTTTTCAGCCATTGACGGCCAAACTGGCGAAAATGGCTGTTGAGGCAGGATGCGCAGGAGTTATTGCGCCTGCCACAAGACCCGAAAGAATCACATACATCAGGGGATTGGTGGGGGATCTTAGAATTCTCACTCCCGGTGTTGGAGCTCAAGGGGGAAGTGCGGCTGATGCCATAAAAGCCGGAGCTGATTATGTCATTGTGGGAAGAAGCATCTACGAAGCATCCGATCCAAAAACTGCTGCTCAGAAGATTGCAGAAGAAATTTCAAAAGCAACCTAAAACCTCGGAAGTTTATTAATTAAGGGATTTGGGACGCCTTGGATGACATGATAAAACATATTGGTAAACTTACTGGTAAAACATATACAAACAATGTCACGCATTCTTTATAACCTCTAAAATACATACCCTTTTTCGAGATGAGGAGAACTGTCTGAAGACATAAAAAATGGGGAGAGGAGTGTATTCTGCTCTTTAAAATAATTAAAGTCTTTAAGATGGTTTTATGAACTCATTTCAAATACAAAACTGAATACTAGTCTTCCGTAAGGGATGCAACTTCGGGAGGAGATGTGACGATTGGGGGAGAATACTTTCACTCAACTCCTCCTCCTAGGTTTATATTGTCTAGCTTACAGAACGTTCAAATGATGTGATGTCAGGTATAAATTCCTTGAAAATTGCAGAAAGTATTACAATAGAATTAAAATGGGGGGAGTAATATCATTTCCGAGATGAAGGATGAAGATTTAGCCGCAAAGTGGGAGGAATTCTTTACCGATTCCACAAATAGAAATAAAATTTCAGAAATCGCGGATTCATTTCCCGAAAAAAAGAGCCTGGAAATAAGTTATCCCGAGATAGAGAACTTCGATTTTGGGCTGGCCGAGTTCCTACTCAACAGATCTTCCAAGACAATTCTTATTGCAGAAGATGTAATAAAGAAACTTACACCGCCGGAAAAGAGAGTGGAAATTCATTTAAGGATCAAGAGCCTTCCCGCGGATTCGAGGATCGAGATCAGGGACCTCAGAAGCAAGCATCTAGGCAATTTCATTGCAGTGGAGGGTTTGGTGAGAAAGGCAACAGAAGTTAGGCCGAGAATGGTTGATGCAGTGTTCGAATGCAAGCGCTGCGGAGCAATTATCAAGGAAACCCAGGATGGGCTCATTTTCAAGGAGCCTCTTGAATGCTACAAGGAGCAGGGGGGCTGTTTGAGAACTGCCGCATCCACGAAATTCAGGTTACTAAACGATGTCTCCAAATTCGTAGATACACAAAAAATTGAAATCCAGGAATCACCTGAGGGATTGAGAGGAGGTGCACAGCCCCAAAGGCTTGTTGCCTACACCGAGGATGATCTAACTGGAAAGATTTCCCCCGGAGACAGGATAATCATAAACGGCTCTCTTCGGTCAACCCAGAAGAAAACCTATCCTGTGAAATCCACACTATTCGAGATATTCCTGGATATAAACAGCATCGAGCTTGAGGAGCACGAATTTGAAGAGGTGCCAATTTCACCTGAGGACGTGCAGGAGATCATCGAGCTTAGCAAGGACCCAGATATCTACAGGAAGATCACAGCTTCTATTTCCCCAACCATTTACGGTATGACCGTTGAGAAGGAGGCTTTAGCGCTGCAGCTTTTCGGAGGCGTACAGAAGATCATGCCTGACGGCACCCATATCAGAGGCGATATACACATCTTTTTGGTGGGAGATCCAGGGACTGCCAAATCTCAACTTCTACGTTACATGTCAGAGCTTGCCCCGAGAGGTATTTATGCATCTGGAAAATCTTCCAGCGCAGCTGGTCTTTGTGTTGCACCTGATACGTTGATATCATTATCCAACGGAGAGTTGGTGGAGATCGGGACATTCGTCGAGGAGAAAATGCTATCACCTGAAAGAATTCAGGATGGTGTCTGGCGGCAACCGACGAACGGAATCAAGATGAACACAATTGATGGAAAATTCAAATTGAATCAGCAGAACCTGGAAGCTGTTTGGCGGTTGAAAAGTCCAAGATATCTCTATGAGATTAAGACAAGAACGAATAGGAGGATAGTAATCTCGCCCAATACACCACTTCCTGTAAGGGGCAATGGAACCGACATCAAATGGGTGAAGGCGATGGCACTGAACACTGATATGTATCTTGCCACCCCTAGAACCCTTCCGGAACCTGTGAATAAAATTCCCTTTACCATCGAGTTAATCGGTGAGGACTGCATTGTTATTGGGGCAAGCCAGATTGTAAAGGAAATCGTAGAAAGACTAAAGGTGAAGTATGCTACCGTTAGGAACATCGCCTCCCATTTTGGGATAAATGAAAATAAATTATATCATCACTGGATGAGGGAGGATAGAAGAGGAAATCCTACCCTAGGCGATCTAATTAAACTGGGAAAAGAAATCGGATTGGACTACAGGGACATCGCCCCACATGTTAGATATCTTTCACAACAGCACGGGCATGAAATAACGGTTCCCACAAAACTCACATCCGATTTGCTATATTTTGCGGGTTTGATAGCAGGGGATGGGACCATAAGTTTAACATCCTATGGTGGATTTGCCATCAGATTCAGCAATTCTGATCCTCATTTAATGAATGAATATGTGACCCTGTGTCACGATTTGTTTGGAATTGCACCTAGTATTACTGAAAAGGACAACCTGCGTCCGCAAGATGCACGTTTCCACTCAAAAATCGTGGCTCGGATACTAAATAAACTTGGTATTCCCCAGTCCCCAAAATCCAATCGAATCGATGTCAGTTCTGTAGTCCAAAGGTTGCCAAACCAGCTTCTTGCATCGTATTTAAGGGGGCTTTTTGATTGTGATGGTTCATGCAACTATCGAAGAGAGGGCGGAGGATCCACAGTTGAGCTATACACCAGCAGTGAGAGATTGGCAAAGAAGGTCCACATACTTCTTCTGAGATTCGGTATTATATCAAAAATCAGAAAAAGAGAGAGAAAGGGCAAAGTTACAAGGATGAGACGAAACCAAAAAGACTATATGATAAAATCCCAAAATGACATCTTTATTCTCACCATTTTCGGAAGTTCCAATCTTAAGATATTTGAGAAACAGATCGGTTTTAACCATCTCAAGAAAACTGAATCTCTCCTTGCTGCAGTTTCGGGTGCTGGGGATGAGCATACCAACTGGGATGTTGTTCCCGATGTGGGACACCTTGTCAAAGAAATTCGTGAGGCATTTGGAATCTCCCAAGTGGACTTGGAGATCAAAACTGCCTTTGAAAGCGGTAAGTTTAACCCATCAAGGACTTATCTCAAAAAGATATTGGATAATCTTGAGACGCTTATTGAAAATAAAAAATATAAGGGGAGAAAGGTAGTTTTACCTGCACAGTTGCGTATAAGGTTGTCCTCAGAACTTAAATCACACCTTCGCAATAAAGACCTCTCGTATTTGTTGGGTATATCAGAATATCGATTATACGAATTCATACACAGAAAAGGCAGAAGCAATAAAGTCCCTTTCATCATATTAGAGAAGATCTGCACCATTTTGGCTCAAATAGAAAACAAAGATCTTGCTGAAAGGATTAGAATGGTTGTTGGATTTACGGAACTTCAAGAAGAAATCGAAGGAGCCCAAGAGAAACTCAAGAGGTTGCAGGATATTGTCTCATCTGATATATTCTGGGACGAAATTGCTGATATAAAAATAACACGGGCCCCTACTTACATTTATGATTTAACTGTCCAAGATTCGCATAATTTCGTTGCAAACGGCCTGCTTGCCCATAACACGGCTGCTGCAGTCAAGGACGAGTTCGGAGAGGGGAGATGGACGTTAGAGGCGGGTGCTCTTGTGCTGGCTGATAAAGGTATCGCGTGCGTCGATGAATTGGACAAAATGAACCCCCAGGATAGAAGCAGCATGCACGAGGCAATGGAGCAGCAGAGAATCAGTATCGCCAAAGCGGGAATTACGGCCACTCTTCAATCCCGGTGTGCTGTATTAGGTGCTGCAAATCCGAAGTACGGCAGATTCGATACGACTCAGTACCTGGCCCAGCAGATTAACATACCTGTTGCCCTTCTTTCCAGGTTCGATTTGATATTCATAATCATAGATGCTCCAGATTCTGAAAAAGACCTGATGATTGCAGAGCATATATTAAGAAGCCATACCATCGGTGGTATGCAGAGACATAAAGAGGCCACAGGTGAGGATTTTATGGAAGAGGAGGAGGAGATTCCCAGATATGCGGGGCCTTACCTGGACCATGATTTCTTCAGAAAGTACGTGGCCTATGCAAAGAGGATATTTCCGGTGATGACACAGGAGGCAAGCGATGCCTTGAGGGATTATTACACAAGTATCAGAAAACAGGGAGAGCCGGAAGGATCGTCTGTACCCATTACCGCAAGACAATTGGAGGCCTTTGTCAGATTATCCGAAGCCAGTGCAAGGGTCAGGTTGAGCGATAAGGTAACAGATGATGATGCGAAAAGGGCCATAAGAATCGTGGAATATTACCTCAAAAAGGTGGCAGGTGAAGAAGGAAGATTCGATATAGATATAATTGAATCAGGTACAAGCCAGTCCCAGAGGGAGAGGATCAGAACTATAAGAGGTATTATTAAGGATCTTACCGAAGGCGGCGGCGCTGTGGAGCATGAAGATATCATAGCCGAAGCCGAGGCCATGGGTATTGAACGGAGCAAAGCGGAAAGTATAATAAAGCGCTTGCACTTTGAGGATGGGTATATATACGAATCCAGAATGGGCTCCAAAAAATACAGACTGGCCAAGGTTGGGACATGATTTGGATAAAGGTTTACACAACCCAAGGCGAAATCCTGCTCGCAGCATGTGATGATAAGGTCCTTGGAAAGACTTTTTCGGAGGGAGAGTTTCAGCTTGCAGTATCTGAATCCTTTTACGGAGGGGAGAGGGTATCAAGGGAGCATTTTATAAAGGAGTTGAAAAAGGCATCAATTGTGAACCTTGTGGGTGATAAAGTCATAGAAATCGCTATTTCGCTCGGAATGATAAACGAGAACTGTATAATCGAGATTGACGGCATGCCCCACGCCCAGATCGCGAAGATGATATGAAGGTAGCTCCTATGTTCTGTGTGGAATGTGGAAGGGAAGGCGAACTTTACAAAGGGTTGTGCAGTGATTGTTTCTTAAAAAAGAATGTTTTTGTTACAATTCCAAAGATAATCGATGTCAATCTCTGTATGCATTGCGGGGCAAGAAGGAAGGGTAAAGGATGGGTATTAGGGGATGAAAAACTCATCATTGAAGAAGTGATTAGAGAGAATGCAAAGAAGGCAATGGATGTAACCGATTTTGATGTTCATATCTCTTCTGATGTTAAGGATGAACCCAATGTGAATGTGAAGGTAATAACCCATGCAGATGCTCTGGGTCTAAAAGCTGCGGAGGAGCATGAAACAAAAATCCGCTTCAAAAAAACCGTATGCAATGAATGCAGCAAGCAGCAGGGGGGTTACTGGGAGGCCAAAGTTCAATTTCGGGGATCGAAAAGAGGTTTTTCCCAGGAGGAACTGAACAAAGCTTTGGATCTAGTGGATTCTATGGCAAATGTCAAGGAAAAAAAGGACAGGAGCAGTTTCATATCAAAGGTTGAGAAGATCCATAATGGTCTGGATTTCTATCTTGGCTCAAAAAGTTTTGGAAGAACCCTTTCAAGAGAATTGGCAAACGAGTTCGGCGGAGAGGTGAAGGAATCCCACAAATTGATGGGAAAAAAAGATGGTAAGGATGTGTACAGGACAACGTATTCTGTTCGTACATCGGATTACAGAATAGGGGACTTCCTTTTATTGGAAGATAAGGTGCTGAAGGTTCTAAACATATCCTCAAACAGGGTGCTTCTTAAGTCTCTTGAATCATGGGAAAAAATCTCCTTAGGATTCAATAAGCTCAATGAGGCAAAGATTCTTGGCGGTGAGGAAATCGTAAAGGACATGGTGGTGGTTTCTAAGTCAGTAATGGAGGTCCAGGTGCTTGATCCCGATACGTTGAAGACTGTAGATGTGATTCTACCGGAAAATTTTGAAGTGGTAGATGAGCACGTTAAGGTCGTCAAATGGGATGAAAGTTATTTTCTGGTTGGGGAGGACTGAATTCGTCATCTTTTAGTTGTTATCGGTATTCTTTCCATACACTTTCACGATAGATGCGTTCACGTAAGATATATATGTTAGTATTTCGATTGGGTTTTAAAATTATTATCGGAGGGGGCTAGAATGAAACAACATATAGCGAGAAATAGAATTATTGCCATTTTTCTGGTTTGGACAATGTTATGTGCTGGTTTTATAGCATTTTTGGACTTTTCAGAAGAGGCTTCCGGAGCTACTTGGATAGTGGATCTGGGCGGTGGAGGCGATTTTACCAATATCCAGAATGCAATAAACAATTCCAATGATGGGGATACGATATATGTCTGGGATGGGACATATTACGAGCATATTACCGTAAATAAGTCAATGAATCTCATTGGAAACGGCTCTGCGAACACAATAATCGAAGGTAGCGGCAGTGGAACCGTGGTTTACGTTAATGTGGATTGGGTGAATATTACGGGATTTACCGTAATGGATGGAAGCGATGGTATACTGGTTCAGAATGCTGCAGATACAGTAATTGATGATTGTGACATCCACACAAATGCTGGGAATGGTGTTTCATTGTATTCCGTGGCTCAAACCACCATAAATAACACAGATATCTATTCTAATTCATATGGTATTTTTATGTTTGATTGGGATGTGGATGATACCACGAGTTCGAATTGTAATATATCAGGAAACAGCCAGTATGGAATTTACTCTGATATGGGACCCAGAAATACGCAAATTTTCGACTCCATAATATCTGAAAACACTCAGGGAGGGATATTTTTCTGGAATACCCCTTCCGCTATAATTAGAAATAATAACATATCCAATAACTACTACGGAATCGAAGTTCTCAATTCAGGTGGCACCGTAATCGAGGACTGCGATATATTTTCCAACGATTACAGGGGCATACGCCTATATGGTTATGATTACACAATAAGTGGCTGCAATTTCACCTCCAATTTCGATGCAGGCATATATTTAATGGGTGCATCAAATGTAAAGATTAGGAAAACAAACATTCAAAACAGTGCCAATGGTATATTTGCTGAGGGGGCCTTCAATGTCATGGTTACAAATTCCTCAATATCCACAAACAGTTCTTCGGATGATGTCTACCTGGACTCCAACTCGAAATTGACTTTCCTGAATACGACTTTCAACAGATCAAGTGTGAACTATGCAGATTCCAAATCCGAATTGACAGTGAAATGGTTCATGCACGTGTATGTAAAAGATACATTGAATAATCCTGTTCCCAATGCAGAGGTAATAATAAGAAATGCCACAGATACTACGATTTTTAATGGATTGACCGAGGCAGATGGATACCGTAGGTGGATTGAGATTACAGAGTATTTCGAGAACGCAACTCTAAGAACTAATCACACATCACACAATATTACGAGCTACAACTCCACATTGTTCGGCTGGGCGAATCCTGAATCAAACATGAACACAAGTAAGGTAGTGGTTGTAACATTAAGTATGCCAAAACCTGGAATTGATACCATAATAATCGAAGATGCAATCTATGGTGCCTGGATCGGAGATAGGGTTTATCGAATCGAAGATATCATTGTGTTCTATGCAGTTGGTTACAATGCAACGATTGGTTTTATTGGACCTGTATCCTCTACCTGGAGCTCCAATGATACTGGTGTGGGTGATGTGGATTTGGGACCAAGCATATACACCACATTTACGGCATTCACAGAAGGAATGTGCAAAATCACAGCCCTTAACGGGAGCCTCAGCAACTCAACAGGGGATTTAACTGTGGTCTGGCTTGTGGAGAATCTTGACCAATTGACAGTACATCCCACAATCCAGAAGGCAATCAATGCAGCAAACCCAGGGGATAGGTTATGGGCAAAATCCTGGGAATATCATGAACGTGTAGTTGTAAACAAAACCGTAGATCTGATTGGGGAGAATACTGCAACCACTATTATTGACGGTGATTTCAGCGGTGCTCCTATCTATGTAATGGCAGATGATGTGAGCATTACTGGATTTACAGTTAAAAATGGAAGTGGTTACGGAATTGGAATCGATTGGTTTACCAATATTATTATCGATGATTGTATTGTAGATAGCAATGGTTGGTCTGGGGTACAAATATTTGCCTCATCAGATATTACA
>CBDVCK010000044.1:0-17111 GCA_965372465.1 uncultured Thermoplasmata archaeon
ATGAATTATTTAATGATGAATTTAGTAATTATATCACCATAAAGGATAACAATATTTCCTACAATAACGAAAATGGTATTTACCTAAGAGATAGAGTATATAATGGAGAAATAGAAAATAATTACATATCAAATAATAGTTTAGGTATACTTTTCAGTGGTTGGGGTGGTACATATAATGTAAGATATTTTAATATAATGAACAAGACCTTAATAGGCAACCCAGTGGGAATGCACCTTAATTATGCGTGGAATAATACGATCGCAAACAATAAAATCGTTTCATGTGCGGATGTTGGAGTTAAATCGAGATATTATTCCCGATATAACGTTTTTTCCAATAACACAATTGAATCTGATGGATATGGCTTTGAATTCGATAGAGATTCTTACAATACTTATGTTAATAATACGATAGTTGGAGACCTATATGATATCTACTTCTCAGGAAGTTCTGCAAGCCAAGTTACCTTTCTCAATTGTTCATTCAACAAATCAAAGGTATATTACTCCAATCAAATATCCACCTTAACAGTCGAGTGGTATTTGGATGTGAATGTCACTAACCCCCTTGGCCAACTATTACCCGATACACCAGTTTGTGTTAAGGACAGTAAGAACTCTCCTCCACCCCAGAGATACAAAACTGATCCTGAAGGGTATGTTCTCTGGCTTGTGGAAACAGAATATGTCGAGCGGGATACAGATGGAGACACCATTGGTGAGAGAGACTACTATACACCCCACACTATTACGGCCTGGAATGAGACAAATACAGGATTCACTGAGACAAATATGAGCCAGAGCAAAAAGGAAAATGTTGTCCTGGATGATGTGGCGGCTTTCAATTTATCACTCAAAAAAGGCTGGAACTTGATTTCCCTGCCTCTGGTTCAATCAGATACTTCCATTTCTACAGTTTTAAGCTCCATTGCCGGAAATTACAATATAGTCCAGTGGTTCAACGCAAGTGAAGGGAAATGGCACACCACTGATGATGACCTCACAGACCTCGATCACACTATGGGGTTCTGGATCCATATGAAATCCGATGATTCATTGGTTGTAACAGGGGACATTCCCAACACTACATCTATCCCACTTTACAAGGGGTGGAACCTGGTTGGAAATCCAAAATTCTGCATTTACGATTTTGATGATATTTTTGCATCGATTACAGGGAACTATACCGCTGTCCAGTGGTACGATGCATCTGATAATAATGATCCCTGGAAGCACTACAATCCCAACAAACCTTCTGACCTCAATGACCTCACATACATTACCAACTGCCGCGGGTATTGGATACATGTTAATGAGGACAGTGTGTGGGAGGTAAACAATCTCTGAAATATCCCCTCCACAACAAACTTATTAAACATCCTCATATTTACAGAGCGTTGATTGCATGCAGGCTGTGATTTTAGCAGGCGGATTGGGTACCAGAATGCGCCCCTTAACCTACACGACTCCAAAACCGCTTTTACCCATTATGAACGAGCCCATGGTGGAGAGGCTGATTAAAACCCTTCCAAAAGAAATAGACAAGGTCGTGCTCGCGGTCTCCTACATGGTGGACAGACTGAAAAAACACTTTGAGGAGCATGATGTGGGACGCGAGGTTGTCCTGGTTGAGGAAAAAGAGCCCCTGGGAACCGGAGGTGCAATCAAGAACGTCGAGGCCCATATCAATGACACCTTCATTGCCTTCAACGGCGATGTGATATCTTCTTTGGATGCCCAGAAGATCATAGATTTTCACAAGGAAAAAAAAGGGGTAGGGACTATTGCAATGTGGGAAGTGGAAGATCCCACAAGATACGGTATAATAGGTTTTGACGGGGATTTGAAAATCACTAGGTTCTTTGAAAAACCCAAACCGGAGGAGGTATTCTCCAACTGGATTAATGCCGGTGTCTATGTTCTGGAACCGGAAATCCTAGATAGCATGGAGCCCGGGAAAATTATCTCAATTGAAAGAGAGGTATATCCACCCCTTGCGTCCCAGGGAAAACTATTCGGATTCAAATTCTATGGATACTTTGCTGATGCAGGCACTCCGGAGGCTTATCTTTTGACACATAGAACACTTTTGGATGAGAGACAACCAAAGCTTCCTTCTGATCTGAATGAGGATGTGAATATTAATTCACCGGTCCTCCTAGGGAAGGAATGCAAATTCGCAGGTAACTCGGAACTGGGACCCTATGCCTGCCTGGGTGATTCTGTGGAGGTTGGCGGGGGCTCGAAGATCGAAAATAGTGTTATCCTGAGCAATTCCTCAATTGGAAAGAATGTTCATTTAAAGGACTGCATTGTAGGATTTGCATGCACTATCGAGGATGATGTCAAGGTTGGAAAAGGCAGTGTGATTGCAGATGCTCAGGTTTTAAAGAAGGGAACGATAATTCCCCCTAATTCGAAAATCGGTGAAATGATATAGGAGATTTTAATGGCCAAGGTTTCAATAGTAAAATGCGAAAGCTATGAAAATTCTGAGGATGCCGTAAAAAAGGCAATGGACCTGATCGGTGGGATTGAAACCTTTGTAAAACCCAAAGATAAGGTACTGCTCAAGGTGAACCTGCTCTTACCTGCCCATCCGAGCAAAGCCATTACCACACATCCCAAAATCGTAGAGGCCATGATAAATATTGTCAAATCAGCAGGGGGAGAGCCCTGGGTCGGGGACAGCTCTGGAGGACAGGGTCTAACTGGACCTGCCCTGAAAGCCACAGGTATCCAAGATATAGCCCAAAAACATGGTGCAAAGGTCATAAACTTCGATACAGTGGGTACCTACAGGCTAAAAATCCCAAATGGAAGTATCCTAAAAGAAATCGATATTGCAAAACCAGTGATTGACGCTGACGTTGTTATATCCATGCCCAAACTCAAGACCCATGCACTAACCCTCTACACTGGAGCAATCAAGAACATGTTCGGAGCCATTCCCGGAGGAAAGAAATCGCTTATTCATCGTATGACCGGAAGTAATGCCGAGAAATTCTCTGAGGCAATAATTGATATCTATTCCGTAATGCCAGTGCATTTTGCCCTAATGGACGGAATAACCGGCATGGAAGGGTTAGGGCCAAATCACGGAAAACCAATTCAAAGCAACGTGCTTGTGGCAAGTAAAGATTCCATTGCTCTGGATTCGGTTTGCGCAACTTTCATGGGTTACAAACCAGAGGATATTCCCTCACTGAGAATTGCGCAGGAGAGGAAATTGGGTACCATCAATGTCAACGAAATATCAATTACCGGCGAAAAACTGGAAGATGTGAAGATCAATTTCAAAAAGCCTGTTAGAATTTACAAAAGCCTAATGTTCCTTCCCGCTGCAGTCAGGAATTTTTTTATTGAAACTCCAAAGCTTCCTTTTCCCGATGCAAAAAACTGCACACAATGCAAGATCTGTGAGGAGAACTGCCCTACAGATGCAATAAAAGTAACAGATGCCCCAGTATTTGATCACAGCAAATGCATACGATGCTACTGCTGCCACGAACTGTGCCCTGACGGCGGAATAAAGTTAAAGAAATCTTTATTGCCGAGGAGTTAATTTAGCATCAAATAGAAAAGGTGAGGCAAATTGCCCAGATTGTTTGGCACAAACGGAATAAGAGGCATCGTAAACGAGGATATGAACGTTGAACTGGCTTCAAACCTCGGTATGGCCATTGGTACATACCTTGGCGCAGGCAAGGTGGCCATTGGAACAGATACCAGAACCTCCAATGAGATGTTGAAGAGCGCTGTTATTTCAGGATTGTTATCAACAGGCTTAAGCATAGTGGACTTGAGTGTGGTTCCCACACCTGTTGTTCAGTATTATGTAAAAAAAATGGATGTACAACACGGCATTATCATAACCGCATCCCACAATCCGCCAAGGTTCAACGGCATCAAGTGCGTGGACAGCGACGGTACCGAATTATCAAGGAAAAAAGAGGAAGAAATTGAAGCGCTTTATTTCAACAGGTCATTTACGAAGGTGGCCTGGGAAAGAATGGGTACAGTGGATAAGGACGAACATGCAATCGGGCAGTACATCCAGGGTATCCTGAATAATATCGATTACGAGGCCATCAAGAAGGCAAAATTAAAAGTGGTTCTGGACTGCGGCAACGGGGCAGGAAGCATGGTTTCACCCTATCTCCTGGAAAGGATGGGATGCAAGGTCATAAGTCTAAATGCACATCCTGCAGGAACATTTCCAGGGCATGATTCCGAGCCCACACCCGAGAATCTCAAGGATCTAATAACGGCTACAATGGGTTTTGGAGCTGATTTGGGTATTGCCCATGACGGTGATGCGGACAGAACCATTATCATCGACGAGAAGGGCAACTACCTTTACGGAGACAGAATTTTAGCGCTGGTCACAAAGGAGATGCTCAGGGAGAATAACGGTGGGCTAATAGTAACCACGGTAGCCTCCTCCCTTGCCCTGGGCGATGTTGTAAAAGAAGAAAGTGGGAGGATAATATACACGAAGGTCGGATCCCCAATTGTTGCAAGGAAGATGATGAAAGAGGAGGCCATCTTCGGGGGAGAGGAAAACGGCGGACTGATATTCCCAAAACTGCAGTATTGCCGTGACGGGGGAATGGCGGCAGCGAAAGTGGTGGAAATTATCGCCAAAAGAAATAGACCGCTTTCCGAACTTATTGCCGAATTACCCAGATATCACTTGTTCAAGACGAAGGTAACATGTCCTGATGATAAAAAAGAACCTGCGCTCAGAGAATTTGCAGGCAGCATGAAAGGAAAGGAAGTGGATGAAACCGATGGAGTGAAAATCATAATGGAAGGCTCATGGGTCCTGGTGAGACCTTCGGGGACAGAACCCATTTACAGGATCTTTGCAGAGGCCGAAAATCCGGATAGGGCCAGGGAATTGGCAGAGGAGCACAAGAGTATTATCGAGGAGATAATAAGAAATTCTTGATATGTTAAATTTTATCCTCTTAGATAAAGTTTCCAAAAATCATATGGTGAGAGAATTATGGTCAACCTTAAGGTGATTTGGGAACATGTTATCACAGGCAAGGTAACAGATGTGGGACTTGCCAAACGCACAAAAATCACTGTTTTCGGATCATCCGAAGGCAAGATACACTGCCTGGATAAGATCGGAAAGACCCTTTGGGTTTCCCAGATCGATGGTGAGGTTTTGGGTGTGGTTCCATCAAAGGATGGAAGGTTCATATTCGCATCATCATCCTCCAAGATACTGTGTCTGGATAAAAGTGGTGACAGTCTCTGGGAATTTGAAACTCGAAAGTTGGCATCCTGCATAGATTATGCCGACGAAACAGGCAAGGTTATTGCAGGGTCGTATGACGGTACATTATATAATTTGAACAAAGATGGAAAGACATTATGGCTGACCCCTCTGGGCAATGAAATAGAGAAAACCGCGATTTGCGGTAAAAAAGATATATCACTTGCGGCAACAAGGGACAATACAGTATTTTGCCTTGATTTCGAGGGGAAAGTGTTGTGGAAAACCGAATTTAACGATAAAATCCGGAATTTGGCAATATCCTCTGATGGAGATATTATCTCCATTGGATGTAATGACCTTAAAATCCGCACATTCGATTCTGAAGGGAATTCACTATGGGAACAGATAACAAGCGGAAGGGTGACAGCTTTGGATATCTGCGAGGATACCAAAGATATCGTGGCAGCTACTGATGACAATCTCCTTCTATGTCTGACAGAACAGGGGGAAATCCTCTGGAAACAGGAAATGGATGACACAGTTCTTTCGCTTGCGCTGACCAAAGAAGGAAAAGGTTATGTTCTTGGCTTAAATCCGGGGAAAATCCGCTTTTTGGAAAATCTCGAGGACGATATGGATGTTTTTTATGAGATCTTATGCAGGGGAGATTCCAAATGCGGCACTTTCGTGTCTGCTGTATACATTTCAAAGTGCCCCAGGTGCGGGTCCGACAGGAATGTCGTTCGAATTATCAAGGAGACGCTCTAGATAAAAAAATAGTTTAGGGAGAGACGGCTTCGCTTGCGGATTCTTCGCTCTCCTCAGTTGTGGTTATAGCTTCAACCTCGGTTACATTTGCCGGTATAACCGGGCTCCAGAACTCCTCATCGCATTTCTCACAAACCATTGTATCGGGAGATGTCGGGGCCCCACAGTGCGGGCAAACGAAAATTTCTTCTTCCTCGAATCTCTCATTGCATACCATGCACAATTTGGTGTCTGCCGATACTGCCGAGCCGCAAACCGGACATTCGAACTCTCCTTCCTTGAACTCGGCATTACATTCCGGACAGACCTCTGCGATCCCATCCACAGATGCTCCACATTCCGGGCAATTAAAATCCATGTCATCTCTATTTTTATTCTTCTTTTGTACCTCTAGTACGACATAGGTCGAGGTTATGGCCAGTCCTGCCACAACGACACCTACTGCTACTAATACTGGTATCATTTTTACATCACCATCCCTATTATATCCCATCCTTTTTTGACAAAAGAAAGGTATCCCGTAATGGGTATCTATGTATATAAAATTTTCTGACAAAATGTCTGACACGAAAAACGTTGAAAATGTTGAAAAGTTGTGGTTTCTTGCCAATTAAGAATACATAAGACCCTTCTATAAATTGCCCAGGTAAATTTCAAAATAGAAAAGGTTACCGAAACATTAATACCACAAAAAACCTTATTATTGACCGATGGCAGGCTCTGACTATCCAGAAGGGACTACCGGCACTGATTCCTACGAAGATGATTATGCCTCTTATGAAAAAAGATCTCCACGCAAATCAAAAAGGCGTTTTGGAGAGATCGTAACAACAATCGTGGTAATCATCATCATCACTCTTTTGCTTTTACTGATATTGGATGCCGGTTTTCGGGAATCTGTAAAGGACATGTTCGGAGCAGGTATGGAAGGTTACAGGGAGTATCCCGAATGGGCAGAATTTGATGTGGAAAGAAGGATAGTTCTGACACCGAATCCACAGGGTTCTTTGATGAGCTATTCAGTTGATATTCCTACCCCAGAGGATATCGGTGAAAACGAAACTTTGCTGCAGGATGTAAGAAGCGTTACGGCAAACCCTGATAGGTCCGAGAGTAAGTATCCAAATTACGATTGGATGGTGTGGGAAGGAACAGATGTTTCATCCCAGCAGGTTCTAACAATAAGATATTCCATGTACACTGAGAGTGCGGTTTGGAGCATGGATTCTGCTGATTCAGGAACAGTGAACGATTACCCGAAATGGCTTACTGACAGGTTTGGCAACGAAACAAGGGATGAATGGAGAATCTTACCCACACATCCACAGATTCAGACCCTTTCCAGCCAATTGACAACCGGTAAGATCACTGTTTACGATAAACTAAAGTCAATGTTCGATTACATGAACGATAACTACGATTACGAGGTGGCAAGGTCCGGAGAGCCAAAGTGGTGCTATGAAACCCTATCCGATAGAAGAGGTGACTGTGATGATCAATCTGTTCTCTTCATCTCTCTTGCCAGAGCTGCTGGGATTCCAGCCAAGCTCGAGTTCGGCGCACTTTACAATTCACAAGAGAAGGCATGGGGAGGACATGCCTGGGTCAAGGTTTACATACCTCTATACTCCCAGGGAACCTATGATGTGTTCTGGTTCAACATTGACATAGTGAACGATCATTTCCTTTTCAGGGATGCATATCGGTTCTCTGAGTGGGAAAGCGATGGCAACGGCACACACCTCGAAGATTATTACTACTCCTACGGCAGCAACTTCCTGTACGATGAGAGCTACACCACACTGAATATAAGGAAGTCCTCAAACACCATTAAAATCAGTGAAAGCGGAAGACCTGTTGACGAGACCATACCGGGTTTTGAAGGTGTTTTGGTCCTACCCGCAATTCTGTCTGTTGCCTTGATTTTGAAAAAGAGGAGAAAAGGTACCTAGGGATATCCTTAATCTATATCCTCCAAACACCGATATACACCATTTCTTGGCTGATAAATCACATCATCTGCTATAAGATCTTTTAAATATTTTTCGCACTCCTCGCCTTTGTCAAGACCGGTTCGTTTGAGAACTTCAATAAAGTCATCTTCTGTGAATTCGACTTGAATGCTGCACAATTGTCTTGCACAGGCCACAATTTTCTTATCTTTTCCTTTAATCTTCACAAGTTTTCCTGCCACCTCATCGTATAGGTTGGGTGATTTACCGTTATATGATCCTTTCCTCTTTTTCTCAAGGATTTTAAGGTCATTTGCATAAATCTCTTCCCCCCCTCTGAGTTTTGTATTTATTTCCCTAACCGCCTGGGCTACTTCTTTTTCATTATCAAGTGTTGCAAGAATTCTTGAGCCTTTCAGCTTCATCCGCGTGCCGCAATTGGGGCAGGAGGCTGTCTTGGATTCGAGCTTCACCCCCCTTGCCACACCACAACGCGGACATAAAACTACCCCAAAGCTCATACCACCAAAATGAATATATGCGGTATTATACATTTGCCTTCATATTAAGTCGGGAAAGGAATCTTATGAAAGCGAGAACAGCCATAGAAAGCATATTAAACGGAGAATCCACAGATAGTGAGGTGGAAATCAGAGGATGGATATACCGCACGCGAAGCAGCGGTAAGATCGTATTTCCCATGATCAGGGACACAACAGGACTCATACAAGCCCCGGTTATCAAGGGCGAGGTATCAGATTCTGATTTTGATTCGGCAAAGAAAGCACGGGTGGAGTCGTCTGTAATCGTGAGGGGGAAGGTAAAAAAGGACGATAGGGCACCAGGGGGTTTCGAGATAACTGCTACGAACTTCGAAGTGGTCTCCTTTGCAGATAAATTCCCAATAACAAAGGACCAAAGCGAGGAATTCTTACGAGACACCAGGCATCTTTGGCTACGTTCGAGAAAGATAACTGCAATGATGAAGATAAGAAGCACGGTAACAGGCTCCATTCACGAGTTCTTCAGGGAGAGAGGATATTACGAGTTCACTGCCCCTATTCTACAGCCCAATCAGAGTGAAGGCGGTTCCACGCTTTTCGAGGTTAAGTACTACGACAACACAATCTATCTTTCCCAGTCCTGGCAGTTATATGCCGAAGCAGCCATATTCGCACTGGAGAAGATATATGATGTTGGCCCGACGTTTCGAGCAGAGAAATCCAAGACCTCAAGACACCTGTGCGAGTTCTGGATGGCGGAGATGGAGGCGGCCTGGATGGAACTTGCCGAATGCACGGAGGTTGCCAAGAAGGAGGTTGTGTTCATTATTCAAAAGGTTCTGGAGAAGAACAAAAAGGAGCTGGAGCTTTTGGGAAGGGATGTATCGGATCTGGAAGTGTGTCTTACCAAGCCCTTACCAACGGTAACCTATACCGAAGTATTGGATATTCTCAATAAGAAAAGCCATATGGAAATTCCCTGGGGAAAGGACCTTCGCACAGTTGAAGAGGATGAGGTTATGAAGCACTTCGATACCCCGATTGTGGTCACCCATTACCCAAAAGAGGTCATGGCTTTCTACAAGCCAGTGGATCAAAACGCAGATGCCCCGGGGCCTGTAGCCAAGTGCTTCGACATGCTGGCTCCCGAAGGCTATGGAGAACTAATCGGAGGTTCCGAGCGTGACATAAACATAAATGAATTGATGAAATATCTTAAAAAAGACGGTGAAGATCCTGCAAATTACGAGTTCTACTTCGATACCAGAAAATATGGCTCTGTTCCGCATTCGGGATACGGTCTGGGAGTGGAAAGATTGATCGCCTGGATATGCGGACTTGACAATATCAAGGATGCCATCCCATTTCCCAGGACGCGGACGAGGATAAGACCGTAAATTTCCTGTTTATTCCCCGGATATTTTGAAAATTCGTTTTAAAGTAAAGTGAACAACAAATCTTATATATCATAAAGCCAATCTGAACAAAGGGGTTTCAAATGCGTTCAAAGACGGGACACATCATATTTCCCAGGAAAATGAAATACAAAGACCTTGTTCCAGTTTATAGAGATTTATATATGAGATTTCTTGAAGAAACAGGACAGCTCGAGGAGGAAGAGGACCGAAACTGGATGCTGGTTCGCTTAAACCTACTGGATCTGGAAAAGAACAGAAAGCCCGAAGGGCACAACCGAAATTGCCGAACCAAGATGGTCTTTCCCATTACAGATGGCGGTGTTCAACTGTACATCAAAGGCAACAACCGCTCTTCCGAGGTTACCAAGGTTACTGAAAGCATCAGCAGATTCCTTTCCGATAAAAAAATCGACCATACGGTGGAATGGGACAAACTTACGTTTCTTGAAAAAAAATGATTATAAAATATCCATCCTTTTCCTGTTCCGGTTTTTTAGCTTAAACAGAATTCCTGGATTTATGGTTTCCTTTCTCAAGTAACGGTATCATATGCTCCTCTATACCTTCCAGATCTGAAATGTTCCCGTTCCATTTCTTTAGCACCTTGTTATATTTTGATTCGATTTCATCGATCGATGTAATTATCCTTTTCTTCATCTTGTTATCAGCATCCCCGGTATATACCAAGGCCATGTAGATTTTGTCTCCCCTTTCGAAAATGATCCTTTTTTTTCCCAATTCCATTTTCTTTAGACCCGAAGAATCCCTGCTTGCGAATGAATCCTTAATAAATTCCTGTGCCGCGGTCATCATTCCAGTGAATATGTCGTTATCCGGATGCTCTCCATCCTTGTTGCTCATATGTTTAAGCAATCTACCGTCCTTGTAAACAGTGAAAACCTCTTCTATGACCGGTGCCTCACCTTTTGATCTCAAAACCAAAAAGGTTAACAAGGTGAGTCCCACACCCTCGATTATTATGGCTAATGTCAAAATTGGTAGAATCTGGGATAATTCATTAGGGCTCATCATCTCCCCCTTAAGATGCGTAGCTTTTAGACTCCCCAACTCCAACGCTGGTATTGGACTATATGCGGATGTGATTAAATAAAGGTTCTGTAAAAACCCAAACTCATTCACTCCTCTTTTTTTTAGTATATATCCAATACGATAAATATAAGACGAGAATCGTTAATATTATACCATATTAAGTCTGTATATCGTAATAATAATAACGAAAAAGTTATGTATACTATGATTTATTAAGTAAACCTGCAAATTATCAGATGAGTATGATTTCAAGGATATAACGGTTGCTTGAGGCATTTCAACAATACAAGGAGAAGGTGACTTGGTTAGATGAGCAAAGGAGTTCTCGTTATCGGTGGAGGTATTGCAGGGGTTCAGGCTGCATTGGATATAGCAAATGCAGGTGTTAATACATATTTAGTAGAAACATCTCCATCTCTTGGGGGTAAGATGGCTCAGCTTGACAAGACCTTTCCCACAAATGATTGTTCCATGTGCATCCTTTCCCCGAAATTAGTGGAAGCTGGAAGACATCCTAAAATCAAAATATTGGCTAACTCAGAGATTATGGAATGCAAAGGAGAAGCTGGAAATTTCAATGTTAAGATACTTAAACATGCCAGATTCGTTGATGAAGAAAAATGCACGGGTTGCGGTGCATGCGCAGAAAAGTGTCCAAAAAAGGTACCCAGTGAATTCGATATGGGCATGACCCAAAGAAAAGCGGTTTATATTCCTTTTCCACAGGCCGTCCCTCTGATTTACACCATCGATAAGGACAATTGCATATATTTTGAAAAAGGAAAATGCAGATTATGCGAGAAGAACTGCACTCGGGGAGCAATAGATTTTGAACAAAAGGACGAGGAAATTGAACTGGAATTGGGATCCATTATCATTGCTACAGGTTACGAGTTTTTACATCCTTCGAATGTCCCTGAATATAAGTACGATGAATATGAGAACATCATTTCATCAATGGAATTCGAGAGATTGATGAGTGCTTCCGGACCCACCCAGGGGAAGATTCTCAGACCCTCAGATGGAAAACCACCAAAGAGCGTTATATTCATTCAATGTGTAGGTTCAAGAGATGTCAATAACTGCAAATACTGCTCTGCAGTATGCTGTATGCATTCCATAAAGGAGGCCATGATAGCCAAGGAACATGACACTGATATTGAGGAAATGCATATTCTCTATATGGATATTCGTGCTTACGGCAAACATTTTGAGAGTTACTATCTGAGGGCAAAGGACGAAATCAATATCGATTTTATAAAAGGTAGACCCGCTGAAATCTTTGAGGATCCCAAATCCAATGATATATTTGTTAGGGTTGGCGATATTAGAGCGGAGAAGATGAAGGAAATCAGGGGAGATTTGGTTATTCTTTCCACTACAATCATCCCAAATAAGAGCAATAAGATATTGGCCGAGATTCTTGGTATTGAACTAGGTGAGTACGGGTTCTTCAAAGAGAGACATATCAATGCACTTCCTGTGGATTCCACAAAACAAGGCATATACATTGCAGGTTGTGCACTGGGTCCAAAGGACATACCGGATAGTGTAGCCGAGGCCTCAGGAGCAGCTGCAAGGGCTTTAGCCTGGGTGACAGAAGAAATAGAACATGAAGAAATGAAATTGACAGCTCCTTATTTGGAGCCTGCAAAAAAATACGATGAACCGAGAATTGGGGTTTTTGTCTGCCACTGTGGAATCAATATCGGAGGTATTGTGGATGTGCCCAGTGTAGTTGAGCATGCAAAGACCCTACCAAATGTAGTATATTCCGAGGATAATCTTTACACATGCTCTGAGGATTCACAAATCCATTTAGCCGAAATGATCAAAGAAAAGGACCTTAACAGAGTGGTCATTGCATCATGTACACCCAAGACCCACGAGCCTATCTTCAGGGATACATGCGAAAAAGCGGGATTGAATCCATTTCTATTTGAAATGGCAAATATTCGTGATCAGTGTTCATGGGTGCATATGCATGAACCGGAAGCCGCTACAGAAAAAGCAAAAGACCTGGTTAGTATGGCCTGCGCAAAAGCAGGATATCTCAAACCACTTTACCCAAGGGGTATTTCAATTGAACGAAGTGCCATTGTGATCGGGGGAGGAATAGCTGGGATGCGTAGCGCCATCGACCTTGCCAATTTGGGTTTTGAAGTGAACCTCGTGGACAAAGCCGCATATTTAGGTGGAAGGGTTGCCCAGTTGGGAGAGGTTTTTCCTGAAAGTCAATCCTCCCATACAATTCTTGATAAAATGTACAAGGCCATCGACAAGAGACAAAAAATTCATGTTCATTTGAAATCCGAGGTAACGAAAGTCGAGGGATACCTTGGAAATTTTGAAATTGAAATCACCCAAAGGGCAAGGGGAGTTGATATAAAGAAATGTGATGCCTGCGGCAAGTGCGAAGAGGTTTGCCCAGTAACTTCCCACTACCTGTTCGACAGAATGATTTCTAAACGAAAGGCAATCTATATGCATCCCAACTCATGGCCCAGGGCATATAATATCGTTGTAAAAGATTGTACAAAATGCGGAAAATGTGTGGATGTATGCCCAACTGGTGCTATTACTAAAGAATTGCTAGAATATCTGGAAAACGATTATAAACGACTTAAGGCCGGAACAGTCATTCTGGCCGTAGGTTCCGAATTGTTCAATCCCCAAGGGGAGTATTCCTATCAGGATACTCCGGATAAACTTGAGGCCATTACGGTAATCAGCAATATAGGACTTGAGAGGCTATTGAATCCCGAAGGCCCAACAAAGGGAGAGGTTGTGTTAAACGGCAAGAAGCCTAAAAGTATTGCATTTATACTGTGTGTGGGCTCTCGCGACCCATTGTGCGAGAGTCTGTTTGACCGCAAAGGCACCGAAGGCATCGGTGACTGCTCCAGATATTGCTGCAAATCAACCATGAAACAGGCCATCCAGCTCCGAAAGATGGGAATCGACGTTTCAATTCTGTACAGGGACATCAGGACCTATGGAAAAGGCGGAGAGGATATGTACAGGAAGGCTTCTGAGATGGGTGTTCAATTCATAAAATTTGAATTTGAAAACAAGCCCAGGGTAGAGGACCTAAAGGGGAGGGCCAAGATCTTAGTTTTTGATGAGCTGTCAGGTGAGGAATTGGAGCTTGAGGTGGATAACGTTGTCCTTGTTTTAGGAATGGTGTCAAGATATCCTGATACACATGATCTTTTACAACATTTCAAGGTCACCCAATGCGGTTCGGGATTCTGTATGGAGAAGCATATCAAGCTGGCACCCATTGAAGCAAGCGTTGAAGGAATATATCTTGCAGGATGTCTGCAGAGCCCGAAAAATATCGCGGAATCACTGGAACAGGGCAGTGGTGCGGCAATGAAGGCTGCAATCCCCATGTTAAGAGGTTATGCGAGAAATGAACCCATTACCTCGTTTATAGATCAGGACATGTGTATTGGCTGCAAAACGTGTGAGCAGGTCTGTCCATACGGTGCAATAAGACCTGTGGAAGGAAAGAAGGTGATGAGGGTTATGGAGGCACTGTGTCAGGGTTGTGGATCCTGTGCTGCGGCATGCCCCGAATGTGCCATATCCATGAATCATTATTCCACTGAACAGCTTATCGCCCAAGGACTGCCACTGCTTAACGAGGAGGTGAGATAATAGATTCCCCTTCTCCTAAAAATGATAATGGTGAAAATTCTGCTGAATTCGATCCCAAAATAATCGGATACCTCTGCAACTGGTGCTGTTATGCCGGTGCAGATTTAGCAGGTGTATCCAGGATCCAGTATCCCCATAATATCAGAATCATACGTATTATGTGCAGTTCGAGACTGGAACCATCAATAATAATCGAGATGTTCATCCAGGGAATTGACGGTGTCTTCATCGGAGGATGCCATCCCGGTGACTGTCATTATATAGATGGCAATTATCATGCCGAACATAAAATAGAATTAACAAAGAAGCTCATCAGAAAAGCAGGATTGAACTCGGATAGATTAAGACTGGAATGGGTAAGTGCGTCCGAAGGAACGATATTTGCCCGGATCATGTCCGAGATGAGCGAAAAAATAAAGGAACTTGGACCTAACCCTGTGTCTGGAAAAAATCCCGATATGGATATCATGGAAAACCTGTTGTTAGCACGAAACGCAGCAGATGATTTCAGACTGAGGCTCTTGGTTGGAAAGGCCTACATTCTCACAGAAAGGGGAAATGTATACAATAAAAAAATCGAACAGGATAGGCTAAAAGAGGTAATTGATGAGGTAATAGATGAAGAACTGCTCAGACAAAGAATTCTTGGTTCCCTTTTAAAAAGATCCCAATCTGTCAAGGAAATTGCAGCTGATATTAAAACACCTTCAAGGGAAGTTCTTGAACATCTGGTTGTCCTAAAAGATAGGGGTCTTGTTGGACTTGAGAAAATACAAGGTTCGTCCCCGATTTACAGTTATTCACAAAAAGAATAATGAAATGGAGAAAAAAATGAGCGAAGAAGCAAATTCAGACCAGCTAACCTCTGAGAAAATAGAGGAACTTAAGAACATCCGCAACTCCTGGAAGAAAAAATATAAAATATCCACACTGCCAGCCTGGGCCCAGGTCCAGAACAAGATCATTCAGCAGTGCAAGGAAAATCTTCCTGATATCGATGAGGAGACAAAGAAGAAGATCACAAGAGAGCTGCTTCTTACCTTAAGATGTCACAGCTGTGAAAGAGCAAGATCCGATGCCTGCCATTTTTCCGTATGCATAAGAGGATTGCTTTCAGGTAAGGGGGCGATGTAATGAGCCCTGAAGACAGTCAGGTAGCAGAGGAACATACACAAATCGAACAACTAACCACCTCAAAAAAAGTGGGCGCTGTTCTCGTTATCGGGGGTGGCATTTCCGGCATGCAGTCCGCATTGGATTTGGCAGATTCAGGTTTTAAGGTCTATGTGCTCGATAAAAGCCCAAGCATTGGTGGGGCTATGGCCCAGCTTGATAAAACCTTTCCCACAAATGACTGTGCAATGTGCATCATGGCTCCGAAACTTGTTGAAACAGGACGCCATCATAATATTAAATTAATTACCAATGCCGATTTGGAGAATGTAGAAGGTAAGGCAGGTAATTTCAAGATCACAATTAGAAAGAGACCGAGATATGTTGATGAGAGCAGGTGTACTGGATGCGGGATCTGTACACAGCGCTGTCCCATTGAGATAAAGGACGAATACAACAAGGGATTAAAACGCAGAAAGGCCATTTATGTTAGGTATCCCCAGGCCGTGCCGCCTGTTCATGCAATCGACCAGGATATCTGCATAGGGTGCGGAATTTGCGAAACCCAATGCGAAGCAGAGGCCATAAGATATTCCCAGGAAGAGGAGCAGATAGAATTTGCAGTTGGATCCATTATATTATCCCCTGGATTTGACGAGTTCGATATTCTTTCAAAACGAAAGGAATACGGGTTCGGAAAATTCCCCAATGTGATCTCCAGTCTCGAAATGGAGCGAATGCTCAGTGCAACAGGTCCGTTTAATGGCTCGGTTCTAAGACCTTCGGATGGGGAGATCCCCCAAAATATTGCCTTTATTCAATGCGTGGGGTCAAGGGATAGAACAGCAGGCAATCCATATTGCTCGTCTGTATGCTGCATGTTCGCAATAAAGGAGGCGGTAATTGCCCAGGAGCATGCGCCTGGTCTGAAATCCACCATCTTCTTCATGGACATGCGGGCCTTTGGCAAGGAGTTCGATGACTATTATATCAGGGCTGAAGAGGAGCATGGGGTCAGATTCATAAAAAACAACAGGATCTCGGGAATCAAAGAGGATGAAAATACCAATAATTTGATATTAAATTATCTTGAGGAGGGTGAATTAAAACAGGAGGAATTTGAGCTGGTTGTTCTTTCAATTGGTATGAATGCTCCCGAATCTGCAGAACTTCTTTCGGAAAAATTGGGAGTGGAACTTAACGAATTTGATTTCTGCAAAACAAGCGTGCTCGATCCTCTAAACACCACAAGGGAGGGGGTATTTGTAAGCGGTGTCTTCTCGGCACCAAAGGACATCCCTGACACGGTAGCCCAGGCTTCGGGAGCAGCTGCTGTTGCTTCGAATGTCATCGCATCGGAGCAGGATACCCTTGTGGAGGTCAAGGAATATCCCCCTGAAAAGGATGTG
>CBDVCK010000045.1:0-17070 GCA_965372465.1 uncultured Thermoplasmata archaeon
ATCGTACTCTGGGAGATACCTGAAATTTTAGAAAATTCCGGGATACTCATACCCAATTCAGTCTTCAAGATTCTTCTTAAGGTATCCCTGAATGCATTATCAGATTCTATCATGCTGTCGATTAGTTCGTGTGCATAGGTCATTAAAATCCCACATTTTACATATACAATTGTATAATGAGTATACTATATTTATACTTTTAGGTTGATTTATTATCATTTAATGGAAAATATCCTCAATTAATTAGGCCGTTTGAAGGTGATTTTGGATTTTCGGGATGCCGATACCATAACAATCTATTTAAATTTGTAATTCATACCCCTCTCGAAGTGATACTATGGCAGAAGATTGGTTTGCAACTCTCGATAAGGAACTGGAAAAAAGGACAGAGGCAATTCTATTGAATGTTGAGGAACAGGATGCCCAGAAATCCGAGATTAACAAGACTCTAATCGACGACTTTTGGAGGATTTGGATCAGGTTCAACAAGGAGGGAGTGCATTTCACAATGGAACCCAGTCACAGTGCATTTGCTCAATTCGAAGATTTTCCTGAGCCTTGGAAGTTCAAATCAAGATTCAATTTCTCAGGTGTGAATATGGTGCAGCTAATCGACAGAACCCAGGACCAGGGCAGGGTAGGGGATTCATTGAAAGTCTGGTATTACAATACATCAAAAGCTACACATCTTAGAATGGTATTCGAGTACTGCGAGGGAGAGCATTATTACAAGTACTCCGGTTGGAAACGGATTTTTACCCAGCGGGTGCTCTACGACACAACATTGAATGCATTGTCCTATGATAAACTTCACAAGACTTTAGGTGATGTTGTAAAGATCTGGTTTGAATCCCATATCAGGCGAAATAGAGAGGGCCTTATCAAACATCTAAAGGATTCCTACGAAAAAGGCGAGACTTTCACACAGTAGTTTATTTCATAATTAGGTTTGGTTTACAAATTAACTAGCCTGGCCTTCCTTTTTTTTATCCATCTTTTTGAGATCAATTATTTATCTAAATATCGTTCCATCTCGCTGAAAATGCAGCCGCAGTATTTTTGCCTGTAGAGTTCCATTTCTTTCGACAATCGTATGGATTCCTTCCATCCTTTCCTGAAATCCTCGTAATAAAAGTCAGTATTATTTTTTGTGGAGCATTTTTCAGCAATTTCTCTTATCAATTCGTGTGGTTGATGTTTCGACTCAAGAAGTGTCGTTGTGAACGCATCAAAACCATTTTTTTGGGCGGCTTTTGCTGTCTCGGAAAGTCTTTTTTCAAAGCAGAACTCACATCTTTTTTTGTCCTTCATCAATGGTTTTGAGCTGGCCTCTGATAAAATTCTCTAAAGGATACTCATCCATGTAAATAATTTTCACAGGTTTTAAGGCGGAATACCTCTGTAATGAATGAAGTCTGGCCTTATACTCGGTATAGGGATGTATATTGGGATTGTAAAAGAAACCGGTAACCTTATGCCCCTCTTCCACAAGCCGTTTGTGAGGGTAAGTAAAGCATGGAGCGCAGCAAATATGGATGAGAATTTTCAAATTAAATACCACCTAAGATGATTCATATCTATTATTATTTAATCGCTTAAAAGTGTTTGCTCAGATGTTCTTTCACAGCCTTTGTAAAAACCTTTTTGTACCCGAAATCTGGTATGGGCATTATTCAGGCAGAAAGGCAGGATTACGAGGTAAGAGTTACTATTGCAGCCTGAATTGCATAAATGGGGTGTGAATCATGAAATCCGATAGAAAACCTTCGAATTTCTTCTTCGGGGATGAGCTATCAGCTGTGGATCCCGATACAAAACATTTGATAAACCTTGAGGAGGAAAGACAGGCAAGAAAGATCATGCTTATAGCATCCGAAAGTATCTGTCCCAAACCGGTAAAAGAAGCCCTAGCCAGCGTATTTACGAACCTGTATGCAGAGGGCTATCCACATATGAGGTATATTCGGGATGAAAGGGATGAGCTTCTTGATTTTGAAAGGCAGCTTACATTTCACAGGAGGTATTCGGATAGACGATATTACAAGGGTGTGGATTATGTAAATTTCATGGAAGCTTTGGCCCAGAAACGCTGTGCCGAGCTGTTTGCTTATGATGATCTTCCTGCTGAAAGAATATATGTGAATGTTCAACCCCTATCAGGTGCAGCTGCAAACAACGCTGTTTACGAGGCTTTTCTTGAACCCGGTGATACAGTAATGGGCATGGCCCTAGACTCAGGGGGGCATCTCACCCATGGAAGTGAAGCAAATCGTTCAGGCAAGTTCTATAACATCATTTCCTATACTGTAAATGGGGAGACTGGCAGGCTTGATTATGAGGCCATTAAAAAGTTAGCAATCGAACATCAACCAAGAATGATAATTGCAGGTTACAGCGCCTACCCATGGGATATAGACTGGAAGAAGTTCAGGGAGATTGCGGATTCTGTTGAGGGTGGTTGTATTTTACATGCAGACATAGCACATACCGCTGGTTTGGTGGCAGCAGGTGTGGTTTCGAATCCTGTTGGTATCGCAGATGTTGCTGCTTTTACAACCCACAAAACAATGTGCGGACCGAGAGGAGCTGTGATTTTAACAACAGATGAGGAGAAGGCCAGAATCATAGAAACTGCGGTATTTCCCGGAGAACAGGGGGGACCGCATATATGTAATATCGCAGCCAAGGCAGTATCCTTTAAGATCGCCCAAAGCCAGGAATTCAAAATGCTGCAGAAGAAGATCATTGAGAACACGGCACATCTAGCCAAATCACTGGAGAATTTAGGCTTGAAATTGGCTTACGGAGGGACCAACACTCACATGGTATTAATCGATCTTAAGGCCTTGAAAACCAGGACAGGTTTTCCCATGAGCGGTGAGGCAGTATCGCGAATACTTGACTTGTGCGGTCTCACATGTAATAAAAATGCCATTGCTGGCGATGAAAATCCTGTGCATCCTTCCGCAATAAGATTGGGAACCACATGGGCTACCCAACGCGGGATGGGCAAAGACGAAATGGGGAAGATAGCAAATCTTGTACACAAGGTTCTCACCAATATCCATCCATTTTATTATCTTGGAGGAGTAGGGGAAACAGGAAGAGGAAAAATCGATTTCGATTTGATGGAGGAGGTAAAAGCCGAGGTTGCCGAGCTTGAGAGTAGTCTTTATCGTGATGAGGTAAGCGTTTCTAGTGATTATCCGCACTATTACTCTCTAGAAGATGGGAAGTATCAAGATTCTCCTTTGAAAACGAAGCATGAAGAATTGAATGCTGAATTTGAAAAAGGAAACAGTCTTGGGATACCTCTGCACTACGGAGATACGAATATCGAATTCGAAGCAGCTCAAAATGCGGTAGCATTATTGGATATGTATGATTTGGGAATCCTCGAGGTCTCTGGTGATACTGACAGGGTTGCGCCATTCCTTTCCCAAATTCAAACAAAGGATATCAGTAATCTAAAGCCTGGCATGGGTATTTGGGCTTTCATTCTGAACAGGGATTCCAAACCCTTGGGTGAGGTTCATATCCTGAGATTGGGTTGCCAAAAAGAAGGACGGAGCAGATATATTATCGTAACAAGCGGTCCTACCACGGAGAGGATAAAAACATGGCTTCGGGCTCTATCCGACGGTTATGTTCTTTTCGATGAAATCGATGTGTTCGTCAAGGTCGAGGGGCCTGTGGTTGTCAGGGATTTAAAGGAAGTGGAGGAAAATGAGAAAAAAACCATGTTATCTCTCATAGGCCCAAAGGCAACAGAGATTATGAGCAAGTTAACATCAGAGGTTGAGTCCCTCAAACCAATGCATTTCAAAGAAGCCAAAATCAAAGGTGAGGATGTGCTGATCTGCTACGAGACCCACGGGGATTTTGTGGGGTACGACCTTATTACGACCTCCTCTGCTGCACAGAAAACCTGGGATACCATTCTGAAAGAGGGAAAAACCTTCGGAATCAAACCAGCAGGATATCATGCAAGGCAAAGAATACAAAAAGAATCAGGCCTTCAGGTTCTTGATGAAATGAATAAATCCCATGGAATTTCACTTTATAATAGTCATGAATCCTTCTTTGATTTAAAGAAATCCTACTTTGTTGGACAAAGGCAGATAATCCAGGGAATCCGAAAGCATGGTGGCGAGAAAAAGGAATATGAATCTGTCCCCAAAAAAGAACCACCAAAGAAGAGCTGCCTGTACGATGAGCATCTGAAGCTGACAAAAAAAATGGTGCCCTTTGCAGGATGGGAAATGCCCTTATGGTACACCAAGACCAGTGAGGAACATAAGGCGGTACGCAAGAGCGCAGGCCTTTTTGATGTATCCCATATGGGGGTTTTGGAATTTTCCGGAAGACATGCCACAAGATTTTTGGATTTTGTCTGTTCCAACTACGTTCCCTGGCTAAGACCTGGTCAGTCTCATTACTCCTATATTTGCAATCCCAAAGGGGAGGTAATAGATGATGTTTTTATCTATCGATTGGAAAGGGACAGATACATGATGGTTGTAAATGCGGTAAATAATGAGAAGGTCTGGGCCTGGCTTTCTGCAGTTGCATCCAAAAAGTACCTTATTGATTATGCTAATCCGGGGATTGAAATCGAGGGCTCCCTAACAATCCGGGATTTAAAGGCTGAATCCTCAGGTTCAGATATGAAAGTGGATCTATCCCTTCAGGGTCCGAATTCACTTGCGATTTTACAATCACTGGCAGATGAAAGAACTGCAAAGGAATTGGCAAGGCTAAAAAGACTTGAATTCATGTCAGTTTCGCTTCAGGGAATCCATGTAATGGTCTCAAGAACCGGGTATACGGGCGAGGAAATCGGGTTCGAGCTTTACCCTCACCCCGATAATGCACCAAGGCTCTGGAACCATTTACTTAAGATCGGAGAACCCTTTGGAATCAAACCCTGTGGTCTCGGTGCCAGGGACTCCACAAGAACCGAAGCTGGATTTCCATTATACGGCAATGAACTTGCAGGGGATTTTAAAATCGATCCCATGGAGGCAGGTTACGGTTCATTTGTGAGATTTCATAAGCCATTCTTCATCGGAAGGGAGAATCTGTTAAAAAGATTTCATGACATGAAAAGAGCGGTAGTCAGGTTCAGAATGATATCCAAGGGAATCAGGGCGATTCGACCCGGCTTCTCAGTATTCAATACGAAAGGTGAGAAGATAGGTTCAGTTACAAGTTGTATGCTTGTGGAAGGTCTGCAACATGGAATGGCATTAATAGATAATAAATATGCAAACGAAGGGGATAAATTACATATCTCACTTCTTTCCCCCGAAAAGGAAGAAAAGAAAGAAGAGAGTATTGAAAAAGGTAAGGACTACGAGGAAGCCGAAATTCTGCCCAGATTCATGCTGGAAATCGATGAGGGAGCAACACCAAAAAAGATTTAAAAAGATACCCTGGAGGAAATACCATGCCAGACAAAAGAATAGGTGTGTTCATATGCGGTTGCGGAGGCAACATTTCAAAGACCGTGGATGTGGATGCACTAAAAGAAGATATTGAAAAGTTTGAGGATGTGGTTTTTGTGGAGGTTGCCCAGTTCACATGCTCGAAACTGAATCTGGAATCCATAAACAAAGCAATCAAGGACTATCAACTGAATGGTATTGTAATTTCTGCATGCTCTCCTCACATGCATGAGAACATGTTCAAGGATGTAGTTACGAAGGCAGGTCTAAATCAGTATCTAATGGAACATGTGAATCTCAGAGAGCAGTGCTCCTGGGTTCATGAAGATAAGGAACAGGGAACCAGGAAAGCAGCGGATTTGATACGGGCCGGAATTTTTAGGGCTGGGGAGTTGGAACCACTGGAACCAAAGACCATGAACATCAAAAAGAAGGTACTTGTCATTGGAGGAGGAATAGCAGGTATAACCTCAGCACTGCAGCTTTCAAAGAGTGGTTATGATGTAACATTAGTGGAGAGAAATCCCAGTATCGGGGGACATATGGCTCAATTGAGCAAGACCTATCCTACACTGGACTGCTCTCCCTGCATCCTGGCACCCAAGAGTGCGGATGTCAGTATAAGTCCAAATATCACACTGATTACTTCGGCTGAGGTTGTGAAAGTTGAAGGTGCTCCGGGAAATTTCCATGTGACAATTGTGCAAAAACCAAAAGGAGTCAACGAAGAGCTCTGCCTGTGCTGCGGTAAATGCTCAGAGGAATGTCCGGAGGATGTTGAGCATGAATTCGATTGCAACCTATATTTACGCAAAGTCATTTACAAGCCTTTTCCACAGGCAGTTCCTCCTTCGTATGTTGTGGATTTTGAAAACTGTATAGAGTGCGGTAAATGTGTCGAAGTATGCCCTGTTGATGCAGTCAATCTAGAGGATGAGAAAAAGGAAATTGAATTGGATGTAGGTGTGATCATCACAGCAACAGGTTTTAATCTCTTTGACCCGAAATCCCTAGCCGAGTACCACTATGAACACGATGATGTAATCACTGCGCTCCAAATGGAAAGATTGTTTATCAACGAGGCTGCAGAAGGTAAGGTCCTGAAAAGAAAAAGCAACGGAAAAAGGGTAAAGAAAGTCGCATACCTGCTCTGCGTGGGTTCGAGGGATATAAACAAAGGTGTTGCCCACTGCTGCAAGGTTGGCTGTACATACGCAATCAAACAATCCGTTCAGCTGCGGGAGTATTTCAAATATATGGATGTCTGGGTATACTACCTTGATATCCGTACCTCTACAAGGGGCTGCGAAGAGTTCTATATGAGGGCACAGGAGGAATACAAAGTCAATTTTATTAAAAGCAGAGGAGCCGAGGTTGTACCCTCCGAAAACGGACTTGTTGTGAGAGCAGAAGATGTAGCAGCAGGTGAAATCATTGATAACGAGTTCGATATGGTAGTTCTCTGTCCCGCTATTCTTCCCGATAAAGATTCCCAGGAATTGGCAAAAATCCTGAAGATTCCCCTGGGCCCTGATGGTTTCATTGCAGAGAAGCATCCGAAACTTGATCCTGTGAATACACATCGCCCGGGTATCTATGCCGCAGGCTGCGCTCTGGGTCCAAAGGACATACATGAGTGCGTAACTGATGCAAACAGTTGCGCAGCAAAGACCATGGAGTTCATTGGCGATGGAACAATGATTGTGGACCCGGTCAAGGCATTTGTCATTTCAGAGAATTGTACCAAATGCGGAAAGTGTGTCCCTGTATGTCCCGTAAACGCGATTTCATTGGAGCCTGAAATTGCTCTTGATTCCTTTGCATGTATTGGGTGCGGAGCGTGTATACCCGAATGTGAATTTTTTGCACTGGACATGCGGCATTACAGGGAATCCCAGATTCTTGCCGAAATTACTGGCATTCTGGAAAACAAGGAGAAAAACCAAGAGCCAGTGATCCTCGGATTCTTTGGTGACAGGCTTGCCTACACGGCTGCTGACTCGGCAGGCACTGCAAGGTTGCCATATTCTTCAGAAATCAGGATAATTCGTGTTCCAACTGCCGCTAGAATCGGTTTGGGACACATCCTTTATGCCTTTTCAAAAGGTGCGGACGGAATTTTACTTTCAGATGAGGAGGGAGGGGAGCTTTCAGAGGTCATTGAAAAAAGGCTCGGGGAATACCAGGTCAAAATGGAAGAGCTCGGCATAAAAAAGGACAGACTTGCGTTCATGCCCATGCTGCTTCCCACATTCAAGGTCATGCCGAAAATGATCGATATGTTCGTGAAGAAGGTGAATAAGATGGGGAGGGTTGAGGAGGGGAAGAGAAAGGATGTGGAAAAGGTTTTGGACTGAGAAATTAAGTAAAAGAGTACTATCCACAAACTATAAAGAGGCCTTTTTCCATTAAGAAACCTATGAGGGAGCGGATTAGGTCGATATTTCTGTGCCTTTTACTGGTTGTTTCGATATTTACGATAATCGAGATTACAACGGAATTTGTTGGGGTGGTTAGAGGTGCGACTCTGTATGTGAATGAAACCGGAGTTGGGGCTTATGACAAAATTCAGGATGCTATAGATAATGCAAGTGTTGGGAATACAGTTTACGTCTATAATGGAACTTATTATGAAAATGTGATCGTGAGCAAAACTATAAACTTGACGGGTATGGATATGAAGACAACAATTATTGATGGTGGGGGAAGCGGGGATATTGTTTACGTATCATCTAATTATGTAAATATAACAGGATTTACAATGTTAAACAGCGGGACCAATAGTGCGGGAATACAATTAGACAGTGTCAATATGTGCAGACTAATGAATAACAACCTCTCAGATAATTATTATGGAATCCATCTCACTATGTCAGCAAATAATGACATTAATAATAATACATGCTTTATGGATGAAAGGGGTATTTATCTTGAAAATTCTGATAACAACACTTTATTTAATAACAATTTATTGGAGAATACAATCTCCACAGGATCAGGTATTAGGCTTTCTGTATCATCGAACAACACCATCATAAATAACAATTTATATTCGAATCTAGGTTGGGGAATTACGATTTACCGTGCATCGAAAAATAACATAACAAATAACAGTATTTCAACGAATAATAGGGGAGGTTTACTTATTGATGATTCCACAGATACTTTGGTTACTTCCAATGAATTTATCAATAATGGAATTTATTTAGACGGTAATCAAATGAGATACTATAATACTCACAATATATCTACTGATAATGTTATAAACGGGAAGCCAATTTATTATTACAAAAATAGCAGTGGTATCATAATCGATGGAATTCCAATAGGACAGCTTATCCTTGCAAACTGTAGCGCTTTTGAGATAAAAAACCTGCAAATAAATAACACAGAATATGCAATTTTAGCTGCTTTTTCTACATTTAATAACATCTCAAAAAACAATATTTTTAATAATTACTGTGGGATACGGCTTTCCTATTCCAATGATAACAACATCACAAACAATGATATTTATAACAATTCAAATGGTCTTTATATCTATAGATACTATGGCAATAGGATTATCGGAAATAATATTACATACAACAGTAATAATGGTATCTATACCTGGGTGTCAGCAAATAATAACTTTTCCAACAACAACATTTCTTACAATTATTATGGAATATATGTTGCTGCTTTCTCTGATGGAAATGTAATATTAAATAATACCGTTGTTTCAAACGGTCGTACTGGTATAACACTTAGTTCAACATGCGAGGATAATACTATAGCAGATAATTATGTTTATTCCAATAACTATCGCGGTATTAGTTTGGCTATTTCAACATTAAACAGAATATATCACAATATGATCATAGATAATGTGAATCAGGCATTTGATAATTCTGGTTCAGGTAATCAATGGGATGATGACTATCCCAGTGGTGGTAATTATTGGAGCGATTATACTGGATTGGATGATAATGGAGACGGGATTGGAGATACACCCTATACTGATATCCAAGGCAGTGTAGGACCACAAGACAGATACCCGTTAATGGAACCGATTCCAGATACTCTACCCCCTAGGATTCAGTTGATTTCTCCTGATAACAATTCGATGGTCTCCCCGGGAACCATTCTTGATTTTTCTATATATGATGGACATCTCAATTATACTAACTACTCGATCGATGGAGGCCCAGAGCAATCCTTTTTACCACAATTTGATATTTCCACCGTCGCATGGTCTGATGGACCGCATTTTGTCATTATCACTGCGCAGGATAACAACAGTAACTTTGCTTCAAAAAGCTTTAATTTCACTGTGGATTCCATTTTTCCAATTATTAACCTCAATTCACCTACAAACAATTCGATAATCACACCCGGAGCCATTTTAGACTTTTCCATCATCGAATCTAATCTTGATGAAGTCAACTATTCAATAAATGGGGGAATAAATGTTAGCCTACCGGATCCCTTTGATATCTCCACAGTAGGATGGTCAGACGGAAATTACACGATTCAAATAAACGCGGTTGATTTAGCCGGGAATTCTAAAACAGAATTGTACTTCTTCACAATCGACGCAAATCCCCCACAGATAATTTTAAATTCTCCTGGAAATAACTCGGTTATCCAAAGCGGGACGATCCTTGACTTTTCGATAATTGACCCCTTACTTTCCAACGTCAATTATTCAGTAGACGGAGGCCCCGAACTTGTTCTTTCACCTCCCTTTGACATATCCACAAGTGGATGGACAGATGGGGGTCACACAGTTCAAATAATTGCGGAAGATACCTTGGGGAATTCCAACTCCTCATGGTTCTATATAACCATAGACGATATAAAACCAACAATCAATCTGAATTCCCCATTGAACAATTCGATCGTTCCAATAGGGACACTTCTTGACTTTTTTATTAGCGATTCGAATCTTTTGCAGGTCAACTATTCAATAAATGGAAGTTCAACCATTGGTTTTCCTTCCCCATTTGATATATCAACTATAAGTTGGATTGAGGGTAACTACACAATTCTAATCAACGCCTTGGATATGGCAGGAAATTTTATTTCCTCATGGTATTTCATTACCCTCCAGGGCTCCCTTGGTGATTCTCCATATCTGAGCGAGCCAAAAGTCACTCCTGATTTCGGAAGTATAAATGACATATTCAATTACAGCGTTGTATACACAGGTCCAGCTGGCACACCTGACATAATAAACCTCAGCATCGACGGAATCAATTATACAATGGAAAATTACACCCTCTATCTTGCGCCAAACGGCTCGGATTTTCATGTCAATACATACATCTTTAATGAACAGGAGGACCCTGCAATCGCAGTTTATCCCAATGGCAGCTTCGTGGTTGTCTGGTCTTCTTGGCAGGGAATGGGTTTGTGGGGAATTTACGGGCAGCGGTATTACAGCAATGGAACGAAACTGGGAGGTGAGTTCGAGATCGAAGATGTTGCTTCTGAATGGGATCAACATCCGGACATAGCAATAAATCCAGCTACGAATGATTTTGTTGTTGTCTGGGATACAACAGATCCTTTCCCATATCAACACATTTACATGAAAATATTCAATTCAGATGGGACGCCGAAGACATCCTCTATTATGGTAAATACCTATACTACCAGCTATCAGGATGAGCCAGCCGTTGCATGTTCCAGCAACGGTAATATCGTAGTCGCCTGGAATTCCTGGGAGCAGGATGGCAGCTATTATGGGGTTTATGGCCAGAGATTTGATTCAAATGGCAATCCCCTAGGTTCCGAATTTAGGGTCAATACATTTACAGACAGCTGGCAGGCATTTCCTGATGTTGTATGTCTTTCCAACGATAGATTCATCATTGTCTGGATGTCTTATAGTATTGATGCAATATTCGGACAGAAATATTTCAGCAATGGAAATACATGGGGTTCTGAATTCAGGGTCAGCAGCACAAATGGTTGGTACGAACAGAACCCTTCAATTGCCAGGGATGCCAGCAATAATTTCATAGTGGTTTGGAAATCCACAGCAAGAAGTTCGGGTGAGGAGGGTATATACTTCCAGCGATACTTCGCAAGCGGTAGTGTAATGGGAAGCGAAACCATGGTGGTTGCAGCTCCGAACAGTGAGTGGGCTGAGACCGATGTTGTTTGCACAAGTGATGACGATTACCTGATAACCTGGGATGCTAACAATCAAGAAACCGGTGATTGGGATGTGTATCTTCAAAAATTAGGATCCGATGGCATTAAAATCGGGGAGACCTTGAGAGTTTCGGAAAACTATACCAATGACCAAAAGCATAGCAAGATAGGTATTGACTCAAATGATAAATTCGTGGCTGTGTGGCAGTCCTTTGATATGAGTGATGACAGTGATTTTGGAATTTATGGTAGACGATTCCTAAATATTACATCTCGGAAGTATTACTACACAACAAATCTATCTCATGGATTACACACCTATCAGTTCTTTGCAGACGAGGATTCAGATATAATAAATACCTCATTATTGGTGGGTCCATATGTGGATTATCCACCCACCTTGACAAATCCTGCGGTTACACCCTCGGCAGGTAGCACATCAACAATGTTCAACTACACCATAACCTACACTGATTTGGATAACGATCCTCCTTCCTTCATGAAAATAGAAATCGATGGTTCCGAGTACATGATGTTTGAAGTAGATCCTACAGATGTGGATTATACCGATGGAAAGGAATTTTACTATACCACTACTATTTCTTCAGGAAGCCATGATTATCAATTCTTTACATCCGATGGAACATCCGAAGTCAACACTACATTGTTTATGGGACCGGTGATTGACGATGTCCCCCCCATCACATCAATTGATATAAGCGAACCAAAAGAGGGAGCAGATCCGGCTTATGTGAACATCGATACAATGTTTACATTAACCCATAACAATGACAGCGGAGGTTCAGGAGTTGCATTCACGTGGTATACCATTGATAGTGAATATTTCGAGGGGACCAGCTTTAATCTTACAGGATATTCTGATGGTCCATACAACATCACGTGGGGAAGTACAGATAATGTAAGCAATAACGAAACTGGGAATTTTGTCAATGTATCTCTTGATACGGAGCCTCCCACAACCACTCTTGATATAGGAGAACCTAAAGTCCGAGATTCAACTTTCGACTTCTGGAATGTAACACCTTCTACCCAATTCACCCTTAATTCATCTGATACTTCATCAGGTGTGGATTTTACGTGGTATACAATCGATGGGAATTATTATGAAGGTTCCAGCTTCAATCTAGGAGGATATATTGACGGCCCACATGTAATAACCTATGGGGCGTCGGATAATGTGGGAAATAATATTATGGAAAATACTACCACTGTGTACCTCGATACCCAATCCCCGATAACGGACTTGAATGTTGGTTCACCACGATTCCGCGAAAATCCAGGGGATTTGTGGAATGTCACTGACACATCTATGTTCACATTGACTTCATCAGATCAATTCTCAGGTGTGAACTTCACATGGTATACAATCGATGGAGAGTATTTTGAGGGTACAAGTTTCAATCTCCTCGGGAGAAGTGAAGGTTATCACAACATATCCTGGGGAAGCGTAGATTATCTGGGATACAACGAAACCGGGAATTTGATGGCAGTCAATGTAGATATAACCCCACCTGCTACAAATATATCCCTTGGAATGCCGAGATTCCGTTCTCAGGTAACCGATTTGTGGAACGTCACTACTTCCACGGAATTCAGTATTTCAGGTAATGACAGCCCTCAAGGTTCAGGTATTAACTTCAAATGGTATTCCATAGACGGCATCTTCCACGTCTACTCATCACCTTTCAATCTCTCATCAGGCGAACATATCATCACCTGGGGTGCGATAGATAATGTTGGCCTGAATGAAACTGGTAATGTTCTGTCTGTATTTGTTGATGTTGAAGCACCCGTAACGGAGATACAAGAAGGTTCACTGAAGTACCGTCAAAATGCAGGGGATGATTGGAATATAACTGAAGCAACCACCTTCACTTTGGATTCGGAAGACCAATTATCAGGTGTCGCAGTGATTTGGTATAAGATAGATGGTGAATATTTTGAAGGAACCGTTTTCACCTTATTTGGTTATTCAGATGGATTGTATACAATTTCATGGGGTGCCGTTGACAATCTTGGTAACAACGAGACAGGTAATCTTATTCAGGTTTATCTGGATACAGCAGCACCTTTAACTTCCTTGAACATCGATAATCCAAAATATCGAAACTTGGATACTCATAACTGGAATGTTACGACTGATACGGAATTTTCCCTGTCATTAACAGACCTGCACTCTGGTGTAAACAAATCCTGGTATTATATCGATGCACAGTATTTTGAGGGAACAGATTTCGATCTATCAGGGTTCAGTGAGGGTTCACACATCATCACCTGGGGCAGCATTGACAACCTTGCCAATAACGAGACCGGTAATTCAATAATCGTCATCCTGGATAATACTCCCCCTTCAACAGAAATAGAGATTAATACACCCAAATACCGTGCAGATGAAATGTATTACTGGAATGTTACAGATACCACTGAATTCCAATTGTCATCATATGATCAATCTTCGGGTGTGGATATTACCCGATATTCCATTGATGGCGAATATTATGAAGGTACACATTTTTATATCTCAGGTTATACCGATGGATTGCATACAATAACATGGGAAAGTGTTGACAACCTCGGTAATGCCGAAACCGTAAATGTACTTGTTGTGAATCTCGATACAACACCCCCCTCGATTTCAGTGAAAATTGGTTCCCCTAATAGCACATTCCAAGGAAACCTTCATATCAGCACGTCAACACCTATTACCCTTGAATCATCCGATTGGGGAGTAGGGGAAACTACGATATATTACAGCCTTGACGGGGGTATGAAGTATTCCATTTACGAATCATCATTTACGGTTTCATCTACAACAACATCCATAGTGTATTATGGTGAGGATGCTCTTGGTAACGGTGTGGAAGTAACCGGAGTTTATGTAACCGTGGATTATATTGATTCCGACGGAGATGAAATCCCTGATTTCGAGGATTCTGACGATGATGGGGATGGATACCCAGATTCTGAAGATGACTTTCCTTTGGATGCCAACGAATGGGTGGACACAGATTCAGATGGAATCGGAAACAATGCAGATTTGGATGATGACAATGACGGTCTATATGATGAGGAAGACCTGGACCCGCTAGATCCCACAATCGGAAAAGAACAGGTGGATTCGCAACCTGAAGATTCGAATTGGTTATTATATATAATACTGATGATTATTATCCTTTTAATCGTTGTCATTGCCTTAATTTTAGTAAAAAGAAGAAGTGGGATATCTGAGGAAGAACCACCAATAGAAAAACCCAAACCAAAGGTCGAAGAGGCTCCTTTGAAAAAGGTTACAGAAGAAAAACCAAAGATAACCACAAAACCAAAACAACCTCCACAACAAAAGACTGAAGAGAAGTTACCTCCGCCACCACCAAAAACTGAGGAATTACCTCCACCACCTCCTCCGCCACCACCACCACCCGATAGTTGATTTCCCTAAAGTTTCTTCACTTTTTTGGCAATAATCTTCTTAATTCTCTTGTATGGCGGTGGTGGGCCGGTTTGAACCTGAACATCGTCAATGAAAAGAGCATCAGCCATTCCCCATTGCAGAAAGGTTTCTTTTACGGAAGTATCGATCTTTTTAAATTCCACCTCATCCCCGAATTCTGCTGCAGCTCTCTTTGCCCTTTCAAAAACAATGTTCTGGGCTGGACACCATCCGTTTATGAATGCAGATACAGTGACCTTGCCGGGAACCTTTTCGGGCTTTCTTTTTACTTTGATCCATTTCGGTGGCTCAGCGTCCTCTGAAAAGGTTTTCCACAAGAGTACAGAAATATCCATCTTGTCCACTTTTTCAAATCCCTGTTTCTTGAACCACGAAGCCTTCATCCAGAAAGGTAATGATACACCCCAGGCAACGATTCCTTTGGCACCAAGGGATTTAGCATCCTCTTCTGCAGCTTTCAAAAGAGTTTTGCCCATACCCTTCTTCTGAAAGTTCCCTCTTCCCTGTTTGTAGCCGTGCACCCAGATGCAGGTAATAAAATACAAGTCCTTTCCGGAAACAAAGGATTGCTCAATTGGCAGGTACTGAATCATACCCCCGATTTCACCGCGATCGTCTTTTGCCAGCTTTACTCTGATACCCTTGTCCCTCATCTTGTTGTACCATAATTCCTTGTGGTTGCCTGCTTCTTTCATTTCATCTGACCAGTCCTCGAGGCATTTGAAGTAGAGTTTTTCCTGCTCTTTAGAGAGGTCAACAATTTCCATGATATCCCCTATTCCTTGGCGCCCTTTGCCAAAGACAACCTCCTCATCTCGTTCTTATGCACAGTTTCCTCATCCAGGTAATCGTTTTCTACCTCGGCCAGGTATTCAACCACACGAAGGAGTGCATCCTTTTCGGGGTTTGCAATGTCCAAACCCGCCCTGACGATTTCCTGACGCAGAAGCGACATTGCCAATTTTTCGTCATCAAAGCCTTCACAGAAATCCACGATGATGGCATCTGTTGCACCGATTAGGGTCTTTTTATCTGTCTGTCTGGAGATTCCCATGGCAACAAGACTTTCATACAACTCCTTTATCGGGTCCCTAAGGATTTTATCAGAAAGCAGCAAATAACCCAGGCTCTCAAACGCATCCTCAACATAATCCCCTGTTTTTGCGCTGGTCATATAGCTTGTGGAAAGATTCGAAGCCAATGCATCTGTGATACCGATATTATACTTTAATGCAATCTGTCTAATCTCCTCTGGACTGAATTCTATATCCTCTAATAGATCAGATTTATTGGATACGAATATCAGAGGAACATTTCCTACGACCTTGAACAAGAGCGGGAGCCAGTACCTCTCGAGGCTGAACAAGGTTTCCTTTCTGGTCAAGTCAGTGACAAGAAGGGCTCCATGGGCTCCTGCGAACATTCTTGCATGGCTTGCAGTGTATCCTACTCTTCCGAGAATATCCCAAACCACCAGGGTAAGATCGATTTTATCGTCCTCTTTTTTGATTTGCAGTTGCTTGGTTGAAGTCTTGCTTCCAATTGTGGTGATGTAGGAGTCCTCGAACTTGTTAAATACAAACCGTCTTACCAAACTGGTCTTACCAACGGCACTGTCCCCGAGAAGTACTATCTTCTTCTTGTAGGCCATAAGTTCACCTTGTAATAATTATCGCTACAAGTTATTATATGTAAAGCCATCCCGCCCTTGTATGAACAATAGTGTATTTAGCTATTTTTACGGGCCCTTATAATTGAAATTCTTTTCTTTTTATTATTGGCCACCTTTTTTTCATCATTATACTCGGATTCTACTTCCTCCAGAAATTCCACCAATTTAAACAGGCTTACTTTCGAGGGTTTGTTAATATCCAACCCCGACCTGATGATTTCCTGTCGTAATAACAGCATGGCAAGTTTCTCGTCCTTAAAACCTTTGCAGAAATCTACTATGATGGCATCGGTTGCACCGATTAAGGTGCTCCCCAGTGTCTGCCTATCCAGTCCCCC
>CBDVCK010000046.1:0-17008 GCA_965372465.1 uncultured Thermoplasmata archaeon
TTACAGAATCGATTGTGAACAAAAACCAAGAAGAATTCGAATTCCCTGCCAAATCTTTTGCATTTATTTGGATTGAATAATCGCCGTGCGCCCATCCCGCGGTGGAGATATCGAAAGGCTCCAAAAGCGATAAATTGGGTCCTCCATTGGACGAGTAATTAACATGATTTAGGTATGGATCCAAAACCGTGAAGTTTAAAATGGCTCCACTGTGAATAACCGAGTTGTTGGAAGGGGTAATTAAAAATATAGTAGGTTTAATGGAATCGATTGTAAAGAAATACCAGGAGGAATTCATATTACCTGTCAAATCCAGGGTATTGATTTGAATTGTATATCCACCATCTTCCCATCCCTCAGTGGAGATATTGAAGGGTTCGGAAAGGATCATATCAAAACCTCCGTTGATGGAGTAATTTGTGGAATTGAGGTTACTGTCAGATACATTGAAATCAAGGATAACCCCTGGAAGAATTACAGAATTGTTTAACGGCCAAAGTAATTGAATTTGAGGGGATAAGGTATCGGGAAATGGTTTCATCAATGGGAACCTATCATTTGCATAAATTTGGTATGGTGTATCACCGATATCATCTGTGCCTAAAATGTCTTGATTGGGTCCTTTGTATTCATCTGTTCCATTGTAGTCTGACCAGTAATTCCCACCGCTTGGATAGCCATTATCCCATCGGGTATTTTCATTCGATCCAATCATATAGGATTGATGATTATTATCGATGATATTGTTGTGATAAATAGAATTATTTTTCGAATCTTTGAGATAGAAACCAAAGTCACTATTGTTAGAAATATTGTTTTCGGTAATGTTATTCCAATTCGAGTACAGAAGATGAATGCCTTGCCAACCATTTAACAGGTTATTATGTGTAATACTATTATTATGGCTTGAGTAGGCAATGAAGATACCACAACCTGAGCTATTAAATTCATTGCATGTGATGTTGTTCATCTCAGAAGAACTGAGTTTTATTCCAATTGCATTGTCTGAAAAGAAATGATTATTTGTTATGTTGTTTCCATTCGATCCATATATATAAATACCGTTATCGATGTTGGAGTAAACGTCGTTTGCTGTAATGTTATTGCTGCTATCATCAACCCTGATGCCGTGATAATTATTGTTATGAATCGCATTGCCCGAAATATTATTTCCACCGGGGGAACCTGTATGAATGCCGAAGTAATTGTTATGAACATTATTGTGAGTAATGTTATTATATCCTGAATATAAAAGAAAAATACCCTCATAGCTATCAAATACCGTGTTGTTTGTTATATTATTACAATTTGTGTATGCGAGATAAATACCATAATGATTGTATGATACCGTATTGGTAGTGATATTTAGATTGGAAGAGAAACCGGCCAGAATACCGGCTGTGCCATTTGTAACTTCCTGTCCTTTTATTGTAATATCGGAACAATTAGCGAGAATTACTTGCCCTGCCCCTTGTGGAATTAACCCTTCTGTTTGATTCTTCCAGTAATAAACAGGTTTTCCATCAACGATATTGGACGTGTCGATATCATGTGTGTTCCAGGACTCAAGGGAATCCCCCACAATTAGGATCCCATCCTCTGTCATTGTGTTATTCCTCATATTTATCTGTTCGGATCTTTCAACGTAGATTCCATAGGTATTACCTGATACCTGGTTGCCGATGATGTTCTGTTCGGTTGAAGAAGTAATTCTAATACCATAGAAAGCAGATGTTATGCTATTGTTAATAATATTATGATAATTACCATATGAACCAATGCCGATCCAGCAGTCTGAAATTGTATTGTTAATTATATCGTTTGAAGCTGAACTTACGGCAATACCACTTGATCCACATGATGAAATAGTATTGTTAGCAATCAGGTTCCCCCAGGAACTTACGATTCTTATGCCCCAATCATTGTTATCGCTGATGTAGTTATCCCAGATTCTACAGTTATTAACGCCGGAGAGTTCAATCCCTCCCAGGCTTCCGCTGTTTACCACTGCAAATCCTGTAAAATCCACCCCGTTCTCGGTAATTCTCACAACATCTCCGTTTCCATCGCCATCAATTGCAGTTAAATATTTACTTTCGCCTACGAGACTTATCTCTTTATCAATAACAACATTCTCATAATATATACCGCTGTAGACATATATGGTAGTTCCAGGAAAAAAAGCAGCATCTATGGCTTCCTGTATACTAGTATAGGCCCCGTTTGAACCGGTAGTGTTCACATAAAGCGTGAAACCTGACGCATTCTCAACCACGTCAAACGAAATATCGATAACATATGCAATACTCAAACAAAGTAGCAAACAAACCCAGATTGACCTAATCTTCCCCCACATGCGTCTCGCTCAAATATTGGAATAATGGTTTATAATCCTATCGTTTGGCCGGATTTGGAGGAAAACAGTGCTATTCCTTCTCGATCTCGTACCTCAAATTCGAAATAATGGAGCCCTCCCAATCCATCATCTTGCCAGGATTCATGATGTTATTGGGATCAAGAGCCTTTTTGATGGTCTTCATGGTCTTTAAAGCCGTAGGCCTCTCTTTCTGCATGTAAGGGGCCTTTGAAATCGCGACCCCGTGCTCCCCAGTAACCGTGCCTCCCAATTCCAGCACTGCATCAAAGATCTCTCCCACTGTCTTTTCCCCGTTCTCCCAGGATTTCTTGGATTTGGGGTCCAAAAGCATCTTGGTATGAAGATTACCATCGGCCGCATGACCGTAGGTTCCCACAATGACTCCGTTTTTCTTGGCTATCTCCTGGAAGGCCTTGACAGCCTTTGGAATCTGGGACATGGGTACAGCCATATCATCTGCTAGGGAGACTGAAACGTACTTCTCACCATACCTTGAAAGCGAAGGTAAAACCGCTTTTCTTCCCGCAATCCACTTTGCCATGGTTTCCTTTTCAGTTGAAAATTCAACATTTACTGCCCCGCTCTTTTCGCAGATTTCAGAAACGAGTTTTATCTCTTCCTCCACCACCTTCGGATGACCGTCAACCTCAACCAAAAGCATGGCCGCAACTTCAGGAAATCCCACATTCATGGCCTTGTTCACTGCATCAATACATACCCGGTCTATTATCTCGATTGCTGAGGGTATCAATGGGTGAGCAATCAGGTTCGAGACACACTGTCCTGCTTTTACGAGATCGTCGAAAGCAACCAATGCCATGGCTCTTGCCTTAGGTAAAGGAGCCACCCGCAGCGTGATTTCTGTAATCACTCCCAGGGTTCCTTCACTTCCAACAAAAAGGCGGTCCAGCTGATAACCTGAGGAGTTCTTCAGGGTTCTGGTTCCTGTTTGCATGATCTCTCCGGATGGAAGAACCACCTCAAGACCGAGAACGTAGTCCCTTGTGGCACCGTACTTTATCGCCCTCATACCGGAAGCGTTTGCTGCCACCATACCTCCTATTGTGCACACATCACCGCTTCCAGGGGTCGGAGGGAAGAAGAAATTCTTTTTTGCCAGTTCCTTGTTCAGTTGTGCATAAACAACGCCTGGTTCCACAACGCAATACAGATCCTCAACATGGACCTCTTTGATACTCTTCATATGGCACATATCCAGAACTATGCCCTTTTTTATTGGAACTGCATGGCCGCATAAAGCAGTCCCTGCCCCTCTTGAAGTGATTGGGATCTTGTGCTCATTTGCCAATTTTACGATTTTACTTACGTGTTCTGTAGAAACAGCACGTACAACAATATCAGGGTTCTCATGATGAATTGAGGCGTCAAAGCCATATACATACAAATCAGCAACCTTTGTGGTGCAGTTCTCTTCACCTGCAACACTCTTAATCTCTTGGATTATTCCTGCATCCATTTGATCACAACCTTTTACGTTTATGGGATAGATTTGTGTCTATTTAAAACCGACTAGATGAGAATAGAATGCGAGAGGCCGGATTTGAACCGGCGAACCACTTCTGGAACAGATGTCCCATTTGCATGGCGCAAGATCTTGAGTCTGTCGCCTTTGACCATGCTTAGCTACCCTCGCAGTGAGTTCGGGAATGCATAAAGGGTTTATATGTCCACCATTTGAATATTGGGTTAAGTTGCTACCCTCGCTCTGAGGCGTTGATACCTGTAATAGTCAATTAAGTTTAAGTTAATTGCTATTATTTAAGAGAAAACAATTTTTATTATGGTTGTTTATCCGATTTGTTACCAATAAGAAACTGTAATGTCAAACCTCGCCCAGTTTGAGCTGTTTTGTGCCCAAAACAAGTCTTTTGGCCCTATAATTCTCTATCATAATATCTGACATTATGTCTATAAATAAGTCTTCGTAGTTTTTGTTTACGATATATGCAGGATCATTATAGGGAAGATGAATATCAGCCTTTGTTAGTGCAGCTTTTGCCTCTCTTCTTTCATCTCCTGTGATCTGCTCGGCATCCTCCACTCCTTCCTTAAAACCGCTTTGTTTCAGCTCTTCAAAGAAAACAGGCCTGTGAAACAGTTTCTGCATAATATAGATTGCAACCAAAGTTCTCTCGTCTTCATCCATATTTAGGGCTGTACATTTTTCACCAATTGTCTCGTATAGATTCTTATCCCTGTGAGCTGAGGTAATATACACCTTTGCAGGAGGGATTTCCTTTTCTCTGAGGATACCCACATCGGATAATGCTTTTAGATAACCTGTCAATACAAGCCTATGCATTTTGTAGCCTTCTTCCTCAAGGCGTCTTGATAATGAAGAAATCGAACGCTCCTCTTCCTTGACATACTTGATAATCAGGTCTTTTAACCTTTCTGGTGTAATAAATACCTTGCTTTTAACCACTTTATCCCCCCATTTCAGGTGTCTGGCTCATATCTGCCTTTGTGACATGGTATTGAGTTGCTTTTATTTATTTATGTTTTATAGATTATATGGTGTATTACTTTGGTAACAGACTTGATAACAAATAAAACCTTCGGTGTTTTTTTATGGTAACAAAACTGATTCAGAAAATGCTTTAAATAACGTCCTTAATTGCCTATTCACAATGTTTTAAAACTCCTCCCCCTTTTATTTTTTTATTAAAAATTAAAAAAAGAGAAAGAGGATTTTATCCTCTTTTTTTCGCCATGATATATCTCTTATTCTTTTGGCGGTTCTGGTACTTCCTTATCCTCTGTTTTCTTGTCCCCTGCAATGGCTGCAAAATCATCTTCGTCAGAACCGGGTCGCAGTTCTTCGTCACTCTTCTTTTTGCCTTCTAGATCTTCGCTTCCAAGCTCCTCTTCTGCGAATGTATCCGAATCACTGGAATAATAGTCGTCTGATACTGATTCCCCACCTGTGGGTTCTTTAGGTGCTCTCCACCATTTGAGGTATCCTACAACCAACAGTACGAGTATGAGAAACAGCAATATCAGCCATGGATATGGTCCCCACTGCACATTCTTGTCCCTTGGAGCAAAGTCAAAGCCGTCCGGGAATCCGTCGTTATCGTCATCGTGATCTGCGTTGTCTCCTTTCCCATCACCATCTGAGTCTCTCCATTCCGAAGCATCGAACGGGAAGGCATCGTTCACATCAGGGTGACCGTCGTCGTCGTCGTCATAGTCTTCATCGTTTGGAATCCAGTCTGCATCATAGTCATCGTTGAATGGTATAACGCTTATTCTAACAGGCTGTGATGTTATAGGTGTACCAAATAGCTCACCATCCGATGGTGTAACAGTAACTGTTACATTGTCGTCAACAGTGATGTAGGAGCTCTCTAATGTATCGCCTGTAACTCCAGTGATTATGGAGCCGCTGACATTCCATGTGTATATGAAGTACAGATGGAAGTAGTTGGTATTGTTCATATATGAGGTATAATCCCCAACATCAGGATCACTGTAACCCATTGGTATGGCAATCAGATCATCTGCCAAGTGAGGATGCTGAGGCATGATTATAACACCTTCAAGACTTGGTGGACTGTTCATGATTACAACACCTTCTGAGGACATCACAGGGTCGCCACTGTTGTAACCGTCAAATGGTGTTGCCTCAACTGTTATGGTATCACCCTCGTCATAGTAGTCTGGTGTCAGTGTGTCAAGGGTTGCACCGTCGATTAGCCACCCGTTCCTGTACCACTGATACATGGTTTGGCTGGTGTCTCCCTGTGGATTAACCAGGTTTGCAGTCAGTTCGTCGGTTTCTGAGGGTTCCCCTAAAATTTCCACATCATCGAAGTAGATGTTAGGGATGATTCTTACAATCATTACTGAATTGGATTCATACTCATCCCCAATATCTCCAGGGAGGTCCACTGGTCTTACCGAGAATTTCCACATCTCACCCCAATGTGTTGCGGTATAAGGAACAGTGTCAACACCATTGAATTCCTCAACAATGCTCCAACTGATTCCTCCATCAGTGGATCTATACCACGCGAAGGTGGAAAGAGTCATGGCTTCATCTTCGAGGTCTGCTTCTACAGGGTCCAGATAGGTATAATCGCCTGTGAGGTCATCCATATCTTCAGGATTGTACGGGAGCAGAGTCACATCTGTTGCACTTGGGGGATCGTTTACCGGGGTTACCTCAATTGTGATATTGTATGTTATGGTCTCTCCCCACATGTCGGTTGCCATGAACTGCACAACCTCGGTTCCGTCCCAGTTTGCGGTAGCTGAAAGGTCGATTACATCATCTGCGTTCGTGGTGATTATGACATTGATATTTCCTGACCAGCTGTACGTTAATTGATCATCCCCGCCGTCATCCTCAAAGAGCAAATTGAGATTGGCTGCACTGTATTCTATAGTGTCTTCTGCAAATGTGATTGTTAGCCCAGGGGCAGTTTCAAGGGTCGGTCCAAGATTCAAAATCAGTGTGTGAGTGTCAGATTCAATTATATCGACATTGAGTATTGTGGTATAGAATATACCTGACACATTACCCACAGCAGTGATTGTATGAGTTTTGAAATTATCCTGTGTGGATGAATATTGGATATATTCGGTTGTAATAAATACTGGAGTGTATCCATTTACGTCGGTCTGTTGTGAGGGTGGTAAGGAACTTGACACAGAAACGTATTCACTCAGCGATGCATTTGTTCGATATGGGTTTCCCGTCATGTCCAGCACCTCGACATAAGTGAACCACTGTATCTCGACCCATGAGTTGTCCACAACTGCAAGCATCTCATCCCTGTCAAAGGTTATATCAAGTGCAGTGACTTCTGAGTTGTCCTCTGAATAGATGTCCTCAAGGGTTGTACCTGCTATGTAATCGCTTGTCATGTCCAATATCGAGTCTGAGGCATAAACTGAGAAGTAATTGTCCATGAGTAAGTTGTCGTTCATTGTTGCTGTAGAAGATCTCAGATACACGGCCTTATCCATACTGCCTGAAATTGTGTTTTCCGAGATGGTTGCCATTGAATCCACAATATGCAGACCATCATCATAGGAGTCATATATTTCGTTGCCAGTTATATCCACGTTTGGTGAATCATAGACTGTAATGGCCCTCATATTTTCATAGAACATGTTATCTGCAACTGAAGCTGTTGCACCGTCGCTTAAGTGTATTCCGTCCACACAATAGTTGAACATGTTTCCATTGTCAATGATTAGGGTTCCGTCCTCTGCAAACACTCCGAAATCGATGTCGTGGAACCAGCAGTCCTGGATTGTTGGATTTGAATTCACGCTTGAGATTCCACCGTGGAGGTTCCATGTGAATTCAGTGCTGAAGATATCAACCGGACTTGGGGTTTCTAGATACAGGCTTGTTGTGTTTACCACCTTGCAGTCATCCATGTAGAGCGAACCAAAGACCCTGAATATATAGGGTATAGGTTCTTTGTAATAATAGTTGTATGACATGCCCCACGAACCTGTTCCTTCAGATGTCCACGGTGATAACACGACCTCTCCTGTTCTGTAGTTCACTTTGTACTCGCCGCCTGAGAGATCGGTCCACAGTTGATCCCATGGGATTTCAGTCTGGAATATGGTTCCCGGTCCCCAGACGAACGAAATGGTATGATCATCGAACTGACCGTATTCATAGTAGTCGTCATCGAGAACCGGGTACGGGAGGACGAATGACCAGACATAGTCTGGAACATAGTAATCACCATTGTTGATATTGTCATAATACCAGGAATCGAATGTAGTGCCCCTGGCATCTAACATGCCTCCTGCTTCAACTTCGATTCCGTAGTACTCGGTATCACTGTAAAGCCATGTCTGGAAGTCTCTGACATTCTTAAGTGTGAGCATTCCTCCGTCAGCAACAAGTACCGGATATATCTCTCCGCCTCCGAATTCGTCCTCGACGTAATAATCGCCGCCGTGGATTCTCACTGCGTTATTCTCGACTTCGGCTTCACCATCGATTATCCACTGGAATTCGGATACGCTGTCGGTTACGAATATTCCGTACCGCTCGTTATTGGAGTATTCTCCATTGAAGACATGGACATAAGAGCTGCTTTCAACGAAAAGTCCGCAGCCGCTCCACTCGTCATCCAGGTAGTATTCCAGCCTATCGAACATGTAGTTGTTCGTTAGGATGTTGTCCTCGAGGTACGTGGGATGGTTCCATTCATCGTAACCCACTTCATAAAGGTGTATGCCCTGCCAGTGGTTGTTTGTTATAACGTTGTTCATGATCACATAATCCCCGTATTCGAGGTACATACCTGCATGCTGGTTGTCTGCAATGTAGTTGTTTACGAAGATGCCACTGCAGTAGTCATAGAAATATACACCGTGTCCTGATTCGTAATCATCCTCTGTTCCGTAATTATGGGTGATGATGTTGTTCTGCCAGACACCATAGACATATTCTTCGGCATATACGCCACCATAAGCATTGTATCTGATCCTGTTGTTTCTGACACTAAGGGTGGAGTCCTCGTAAGCGTACAATCCAGGACCCCATGAGCCTTCCTGACCATTGTGATTGATGTCGTTGTCATCGAGGATGGCGTTTACATAGTCATCAAAATAGATACCTGCGTAACTTTCGTAGCCGTTGTATGAGATGTCATTGCCCTGGATTATCATTGCATTGGTCTCCATTATGGACCAGCCCTTTGGTGGGCCGTATCTGTTATCCACTATATTGCTACCGTCCACGGTCCAACCGTTATTTCCGCTCTCAACATTATCATACAATATTGTGGTACCGTCGCCTGTGAGGGTTATATCATCAATATACCAACCTGTGTATTCACTGGAGTCGTCGGTCATGAACCTGAAGCGCAGCACAATTGACTTACCTGCATAATCGCTCAGGTCGAAATGTGCATACTGCCATTCATATTCGTCATCACTGGAGTAACCTTCTCCACCATAATAGAATTCATTTGGATACGTGCCTCTTGGTTCAACTTTGAGCCATTGACCGTTCTCGTATACTTCTACCACACCGCCGTCATAATCATCTTCTGTGTAATACCAGTGATAGAAGGTCAGCGTCACATCCGAGTAGCTTGTCAGGTCAAATTGCTGGTAGAGATAGAAGTCAGCGTAATTTGCATATCCTGAATACCACATATGGGTTCCGCTGGGTGCAGCTGGTCTTATGTATTCGTACTGGTCGCCGAATTGTGAGCTAATGTAGATCCCATTGTACCCATTCCCTATGATATCGTTGTTTATGATGTCAGGATAGGATTCGGAGTTCATCTCGATGCCGTATCCCAGGTTATTTGAGATATCGTTGTCTTCTATAATCCCTGCGGGGTAATGCCTGGCCCAGCCATCAGCGGTCCAGCCAGAGTTGTCCAGTAATAGATCCTCCACATCTGCCAAGAATCCGATCTCAGGAATTGCGATATCGTCGATGAACCAACCGGCATAGATTGAATCGTACTCTGTATACAGCCACCTAACAAGAACATCGGTATCCCCTGCCCAAGGTGAGAGATCGAACTCTGCAAATATCCAGCCGTCATCGCATCCGTCCCACTGCCAATAAGTGCTGTATGTCTCGTAGAACACATCCCACTCGTAGTTCCATGAGTTGTCGCTGTCACCGTAACCTGGTGAATCGAACAATCTATCGATATTGGTGGAATCGTAGCCGTGATAGTCGATTGGGTTTATAGTCTCCCATGTGTTCGAGGTCTCATTGTAGACCTGGATACAGCCTCCTGCACTCGAACCTATATCATACCAGTGCCAGAAGGTAAGCGTTGCTTCGTCTCCAGGTGCAAGTGATCCAAGGTTAAAGCTTCTGCTGAGACTCATTGTGGACCTATACACGCTGTTTTGTGTATGCCAGGCATAGGTGCCGCTGGGAGGTGGTGTCACATACGTATCTTCAAGATAGATACCGTAGCCGTTCTCGATTATCGTGTTGTCCCTGATGATAAATGAATTTTCGGTATCATACAGCTCGATTGCGTAGAACCAGAAGTCCTTGTTGTTGTAGGCGATGTAGTTGTTCGTGATCTCCACATAGCAGTAATCCTCTACTGAGATAACTGCATCATCGGTTTCATCATATGTATATTCGATGATGTTGTTGTCTATGATGACCTGACAGTAATCGTATATGTAGATTCCGTAGTAGTTGTATGAAATATTGTTGTTCGTGAGTTCTACATAGCAGTATTCCTCGATGTATATTCCGTAATCATCTTGGAACGTGATCTCGTTGCTGTCAACGTACGCGTAGCAGTAGTCGTATATGTAGATGCCGTATCCGTCGTTGAAGGTTATGATGTTGTATTCAACATCCACGAATGTTTCTTCAAGATACAATGCGTCGTCATCATTGTTGTTGAAGATGTTGTTCAGGATGTAGTTCCATCTTCCATCGGATCTGAGGAAACCATGGTTCATTACCTGCCAATAGGTGGCACTTGAAGGAGGTGCTGCGCTCTCTGCACCGTCGAAGAAGCCTATTGCCGCTATTTCGATGTTGTCAATGGCCCAACCTCCGTATGTTTGACTGACGTCTGTCGCATAGTGGAATCTTATCCTTGCCCATCCACCGGTAAGCATGTCAAGATCGAATGTGGCTGTTCTCCATCCCATGCTGTAACCTTCGTAACCGTAATATTGGCCTGCATTTGGTCCCATGCCGTCCCCGTTGATGGAAGGAGTTATATATCCTTCGCGGGGGTATAACATTTCCCACATGCCCGAAGATGCATTCCAGTACTCCACAAATCCACCGTCGCACCATGGCTCAGTGCTGTAGGCATTCTGGAAGGTTAAAGTTGCAGTTGAAGGTGCCATGGTTAGATCGAAGTCATAGGTCAGGTATTCATTTGATTGAGCATATTGACCCTGCACCCAGTAGAAGCTGTTTCCTGCATAAGGGGATTCGATAAGACCATAGGCTTCATAGGCATATATACCGTATCCATTGTAGTTGACATCGTTGTTCTCCACATAATAGTACGTGCCGTAACCTTCTAGATCCATTCCATAGCCGCCATTGTATGATATCTCGTTGTCAGTGATTGTCAGATCGCAGAAGTAATATGCATATATGCCTTCTCCGTCATTCCATGTTATTGTATTGCCATCAATTAGAGCATTGCAGAAATTTTCAATATCTATTCCATCTCCATTGTCCGAGCGCGTGAAATCGTTGTTCGTGATTGTTAATTCCATCCAATCGGTTGCGTAAAGGTTATCTTCAAAATTCTCGTCAACAATATTGCTATCGATGAGTGCATCCACGAAATATTCAAACATAATGCCTTCCCAATCATTGTCCCATATCGTGTTGTCCAGGATATTCACATCGCTGTACATGACATATATGCCTTGTTGACTGTTTTGCGAGATGTTGTTGCCCTGAATCAGAGACTCTCTGGTAGAGAATGATGCCACATTTGTGACACCCCAACCGTTGAGGGTCCAGCCAGTACCTGATTCCGCACCTGATGTCCAACCTGTTTCTGGAATAGCAAGGTCATCTATGAACCACCCCGTGCCGTAGTTAGCCGAATCTGTCCCGTGCCTGAATCTCAGGGTGACGCTCTGTCCGGAGAACTGGGAGAGGTCATATTCCACCTGGGACCAGCCGTCAACAGTCCAGTAAGTGAGTTCATTATACGCTGCAAAACCAGGATCACCATCCAATCCGGCAACCGCACCATGTGTATAACCTGGTGTGTTCGCCAGATCATAACTGCCCTCTGGTCTCAGGGGAAGCCATCTAGCCCATGTGTCATTGTAGTAGAGGACATTGCCGCCATCGTTTGAATCCCCTCCGAAATTATACCACTGCCAGAAGGTCAGTGTGGCTTTATCTCCCGGATTAAGGGATGTAAGGTCGAAAGTATAGGTCAGGTTTTTATCTAAGAAATTACCCCTGCCCGAATTGAATGCGTAGGTACCGCCGTGCGGACCTTCGGGAAGATAGTAAGAATTTTCCATGTAGATGCCCACCGCAGTGTTATCATGGATATGGTTGTTGGTTATGTCTCCCCTAACTATTGTACCTCCGGGAGAATTTGTGTCTATGATTGGAAAATCATTTGTCATGTAAACACCATATACATTATCGTAAATGTCGTTGTGGTCTATCAAGCCTCTACTTCTTTCCAATAAGATGCCAAATATATTATCGTGAATATCACAGTCACTGACATCGATTAGATTTGGTGAGTCATGGCCCCAGACACCAGCAAAGTTGTTCCATATCTCGGAATTGCTGATAGTTACTCCACCATTGTCCTGGGTCACTACACCTACACCATTGAATCTTAGTTCGGAATACATGATATTTGCATTGGCCAAATTCGTTAGAATGTAAATTCCTATGTCATCCAGTGTGGGGTCTCCTATATTGAATCCACAACCCTCCACCACTGTTCCGTTCATTGTAAGAACTGCATTATCCCTAACCCAGAATGTGTATGGAAAGTCTGAAGGTCCCCCTGAAAAGGATGAAAGACCCCTGTGTGTAAATGCGCTTCTGACATCGTAGCCTGCGGAATTGGATATACTGTCTGTAATCAAAGTGCCTTGTACATCCACATGCCTCTCGCCGTTAATTGAGGAGTCGAGGAACACTTCCGTATCGTAGAGATTCAGGGTCGTTCCCCCTGGAATGTTTAAATCGGAAACAGACAGTGCGGCCTGGGTAAATGTCTGTGTACCTGCAACAGTATAGCCGTTTGTCGTATCACCTGAGCCGTAATACCACGAGTAGTCCTGGGCGATTTTGAAGTAGATTCTGTCTGAATCTAAGTAATTCCCACTTGTCAAATCAAAGATCTCAAAGTTGCCATCACCGACCCTGATATTGTTGCCCACATCGTCCTGAACCCGAAACTCAACAAAATAATAACCATAGGGACCGCCGCCAATATTACCGTCAGCTACGATGTCTGTGGGTATATTTAATGTAACTCCAGCTGGAATACTGTCAATATCGCAGGTCATCCATCCCGGGCTCCAGAAGGTCTCAACACCGCTTCGCTCCACTCCCACCCGAAACTCTGCATAGGATGTACCTCTATCGAATCCTGAGCCTGCTGTCCACCAGGAATCTATGGATTGTATCCAGATGTCATTGTTTTCATCTGTGTACGGCAAATAATTGCCTGAAAGTGATTCATCATAGTACCAGAGTCCTGTTCCACCGTTGTTAAGATTTACCATGGACATGGGAGGATCATCATCCTGGATGAAATAAAAATTCCCAGGAGCCACGTACTGGCTTGTCCAAGCCACATCATCCTCCACAATGAGATTCAATGTATTCCACATGTTGATACCGTTGATACCGGGTGTTGTATCTGACTCTGTCCAAGTGAGCTTGTAATCAATTGAAAAAGCACCTGCAGAGGGCGAGTAGTCAACAGGATCCTCATTGAAATAGGTGGTTTGACCATAGAATGCATAGGGGTTTACCTCAATAAAATTCTGGATAGTGATTGTAGTAACCTGATCACTTCCCTCACCTGGATAATCGTTGTAGAACACAACGTCATCTCCGACCCATTCAATAGGTAACGCTAACTGCTCATTGTATGTATCCTCGTCATCCAGATATGGATCTCCGGGTATATCGCTTGAGACTGATAGAATATCTGTAGCACCCAATAGCAGATCCGGATTTAGATAATCACATGTAACCTGCGTGCCTGTGAACGAACCTGCAAGTGCACCTGAGGAAGTTGTGATGCCAAAGGCAGGAACGCTTGCCTGGAATATATCACCATCCGTTATTCCGCCACTGGTCTCCACAACGATAAAGAAATCGAATCCCTGGTTTTCCCACGAATCATCATAAGGAATATATGCACCCCCAGCATTGATAGTTGTAGTCCATGTGGGTGATGCGCCAACAAAAGCTCCTCCAGTGGCTACAAGGGCGTCCACTCCGTCCTCCCAAACGCCATTTACGCTCGCAGGATTATCATAGTACAACTGGACCTGTAAAATATCCACGTTTGCATCGAATTCTCCGATCGGTGCGGTATCTGTCAAGGAAACATCTATGGAAGTAAAAGTATCTGCAGTGTCGGTCCATAGATTGACGCCTATAACAGCTATCCTATCATATATTCCTGGCGGACCTGCTCCGGCGATAACATTATCGATTCTCTGGGCACCGTTTAATGCCTGCGTGTCACTGCTCCACCCTACAATGTAGGTGGAACCGCCCACTGTTCCAGATAGCATTGATAAAACCATTAACGCTCCGACGAATGCGGGGCTGGTTACAATTCCAACTTTCTTGATTCTCCTGACTAACTTGGTATTCAAATTATCGACCTCCTAACTTGTTCTTTTTTTTAAAAGGGGTTCAAACCCCTTTAATCCAACCTTTATAATACCCTACACCCGAATTACCCTCGGGATAAGGTGAGAAACCATTAATGCTATATAAATTTGTTGGCAATGATACTGGCCGAGATAATGGCTAGTGCTCCATCAAGATCTCCAAAAACTGCTCCAGATGCCTGGCAAGGTAAGCATTTTCAATGTATCCGCATGCATTCAGATCCGGTGAGGCTATAAGCGCTGTTCTTCCATCCGAAATCACATCTGTTGCAATAAGACCCTTTCTTCGAACAACCTTCACCTCTTTGGGAACTTTTTGTCCAGGCGCTGTTATTATCGTGATTTCAATACCTCTTTTTTTTGCGTTTTCTATCTTCTTCTTCAGTTTTACCCTCACCTCTGAAATCACAGGTGTGGAGATTATAAAATTCTTGTTGGATTTATCAAGAAGTTCTCCTATCTTTTCGGTTACTTTTTCCTTGCCATTGATGGTATAAACAAGCTGCGGCTCCCCTCTTTCTGTTAGTATTTCGTGGATCAAATCCAGCTTCTGAAAGGTTTCTTCCAGTTCGCCTTTAACTCTTTCGAATATTTTTGAAGGAGGCTCGGGTTTGTATATCACGGGCCTTCCGGAGGTTGCAATTGCAAATCCCTTTGTTTCAAGGGATTTTAGCACTGAATAAGCAGAAGTTCTGGGAATCTGTGCAGTCTTTGCAATAAGCTCGGCATTTCCATATCCGTGGGCAACCAAGGCGATGTAAGCCTTTGATTCATAGGCTGAAAGACCCAGGGACTCCAGCTTGCCCGAAACATTCTTGAATTCTCTCTCCAGTTCTTCCTTGGTCTGAGGTATTGTAATTGGCATATTATCACTTTTTAGTAGTTTATACTACGACTTTCAATACATTTATAAGATAAATAGTTTTGCCAAGGCTATGGGTTTTTTGGGGTAAAGGGACATGACGACAATTTTTTATCATCACAACCCTTTCACTGTTTATAAGTAATCAATATTGTGGGTTATAATGAAGGAGAGAGGTAATGAAAAATTATGAAGTGGATGTGGTGGTTGTAGGGGCAGGTCCAGCAGGCACGATCACGGCAAAATATGCTGCAATTTCGGGTGCAAAAGTCCTTGTTATCGAGAAAAGACAGGAGATAGGCTCTCCTGTTCGATGCGGAGAAGGCATAGCAGGAAGATGGCTTTCTGGTGTGGGGATCAAGGAAAGCGAGTCATGGTTGGTTCACAGAGTAAAAGGTGCGAAAATAGTCTCTCCCGACGGCTCAATCCTTTATATCGACGAGAAAATCGCAGGTAAAGAGGTGGGAATGGTAATAGAGCGGGATGTATTTGACAAGGAATTGGCAAAGGATGCGGCAAGAGCCGGAGCTGATGTGATGGTAAAAACAACTGCAACCGGTCTTTTAAAGGAGAATGATAAGATTTTAGGAGTTTGTGCAAATCACCTGGGTGAAGAGTTCGAAATCAAAGCCAATATCGTTGTTGGTGCGGACGGATTCGAATCCCAGGTGGGCAGATGGGCTGGCATTGACACCAGCTTAAAGCCCAAGGATATCTCCACCTGCCTTCAGTACCGCATGGTGGACATACAACCTGATCCTGATTACTGCGAGTTCATTTTGGAGGATATCTCAAAAGGAGGTTACTTCTGGATCTTTCCCAAGGGTGATGATGAGGCCAATGTGGGGGTTGGGATGCAGCTTAACAAGATAAAGGACAAAGGTGCGGTAAAGGCATATTTGGATGATTTCATTTCCCGACATCCCGAATATTCCGAAGGTAAGATAATCGAGATTGTGGCAGGTGCAGTTCCTGTTTCGGCACCCATAGAGCGAACGGTTGGAGACGGAATCCTGCTTGTGGGAGATGCGGCAAGGCAGGTGAATCCAATGACAGGCGGGGGCATCGCAAACGCCTGTATTGCAGGAAAGATAGCAGGGGAGGTCATAGGCGAGGCCTGCAAGGCAAATGACTACAGCGCAAAATTTTTGAAAAAATACGAAAAAGGCTGGAGAAAGCGACTTGAGGATTCACTATTCTTGAACTGGGCTGCCAGGGAGAAATTGGTTTCCTTGAGCAACGATTCCATAAACAAGATAGTAAAAACCCTTGCAGAAGTCACAGTTGATCAGCTTTCCACAATAGAGATAATCAAGATATTAGGGGATAGACATCCCGAGCTTTTGGAGGAATTAAGCGATTTGATATGATACCACTTCTTTTTTAATTTAAATTCGATTTTTCTT
>CBDVCK010000047.1:0-16999 GCA_965372465.1 uncultured Thermoplasmata archaeon
TAAGGGAGGAGAAGGCTATTTTAGAGTATCTATCTTTGCAAAAAAGGAAGAAATAAAGGAAGCGTTAACTAGAATTGAAAGCGTATTATAACCGGGTGCCCCCAGATCTTCTTATTCAATTTTTTTACAAAGGATTCCGCCCTTCTAATCCCAAAAATAAAAATTAGTAATTAAAAATCTTTCTATCACATTTACAAAGGGCTTTGCCCTTTTAAACCCCTTCGAAAATCTCCTTGTTTTTAATTTTCAATTTTAATTCCCCAGATCTAAACCCCCTCCCACCACATCCGCACCACCCCGAACCCGCCCATTCTGGCGGCCACCACAATCCCCGCAGGGCAACCAAAACCGAACCCACTTCCCAGATCCCGTAAAATCCCCCAAAAATCCCCTCAGCTCCACCCACTGGCTCCCTCCGAAATCCGTGCGCCAACACCCGCAAACCGGACCCGAAATCCGTGAGTTATCCCTCAAAAACCTTCCGAAATGCGTGAGGTGATCCGGATCCGGAATTCATGAGGTAACATCCGGAAACCGGATACCAAATTCATGAGATAGAGGCATCCAAAGCAAATTTTGGGGGAGGACCATTATTTAACCTAATTCAGATTCAAAAATATCGCATTGCTCATAATATTCCGAGTACTGCTCATTCCCAACATCCTTATACCTCCTCCCAGGCTCCCACTCGATACCCGTATACTCCCTAAACCCCCGCCTTGCATCATCTAAGGTTGAGAAAATCTCCACATCATCATTTATCAATCCATAGTTATAAACCACAACCCAGACCTTCATTAGTAGCACCATAAAAGGTATCTGAGGTTGGGTATATAGAAGGAGTTGAACCCGGAATTTGGACCTAAAATGTAGACCTGTTTATATAAAAAAATATGAAGAGTTATCTAACCGAAAAAGTTAAATCCACAAAATGCAGTTTTGGTTTATTCTTTGGGACTAATTGCTCAAAGTGGAGGGGAATAAAGAACTACTAAAGAGATCATTAAAAATATAAAAGGAGGAAGATAATTATGGGTCGCGCATCAGACATTTTCGAATGGATAAAAAGATCACCAACCAAATTGGATCCAGCATTTTTTATTCCACCGGAAAGGATCATAGGAAGAAAACCAAAAATTGCATTTAAAGCAAAGGAAACATATTTTGAATTTAGAATTGCTGAACAATTTTTAAGAGATAGAAGGGAATATTGGAAAGAATACAATCCAATTACAATCGTTTTAGGGCAGTTTATTTACGATGGAAAAAGACGGTCATTTCCTTTCATTGTAGGGCCAAATCTGTTACACGAATTAGAGAAACCCCCTGATAAACAACGGGTCCGTTACAAAAATACCCGGGTGGTGGGTCCAACACCTTATCTTGGAGGTGATGTTACTTTCTTTGTTGGGCTTTATCGTGTACAAATCCGGGATTGGGCTCAAGAGTATCTTTCTCTCCTTGAAACCATGGCAGGGGCATTTGATACCACCAGATTGACCTCTTATCTTAATTATACCACAGTTGTTTTTAAAGGTATTGAAAAATTCTTGGGAATGGATAAACAATGTCAAGATCGCATTACCCGATATGAAACTTTCACTGACCCAAGTGATAACGATTCCAATCCTTTTTTACCAGGATTTTATGCAATCATTAAAGAAAATAATGGTACCATTGAAGAGGATAAATTATGGGTAAAACATGACCAATTGTACATTGGTGATAATAAATCAAAAATAAAACCTTATTTAAAGAATGATTACATCCTTTATAAAATAAATCCTATTGATAAGCGTAAAAATCCTGATACTTTCGATTTCCATAGAATATGGAAAAAGATTCAGAAACATATCTGGGCTGATAATGAGAAAATGGCTGAAAGAGAATTCACTAATCTAATGGAACAAATATTCTGTTGTCCCGATCTTATCAAGAGCACTAAAAATCAATTCCAATTTATGTATAAGAAATACTATATTGAAGAATTAGCAGCTTTTAAGAATAGTATAAATCCAAAAATCTCAATAAAGGAATATGGTCAAAACGAATATAATGAGTTCATTGATACAATCACAAATCAGGAAGTTGAAAATGAAATTGTTGACGCATTATCTGAAAGTCAAAAACTTTTATTTAAAGGAGCAAAAATCAAACGTAAAACTGATAAACGAAAGATCCCAATGAAAGTGGGAAGAAAAGAGATGAATAAAATATTAAGTTCTAAGATACTTAACAAGGAGGCCATTAAGAGGATAAATTCCAAAAAACTTACGAGTGCATTAAGTATAGGGATGTCCAGATATTAAAATGAATGATAACTAACTTATAACTAACCTATAACTGTCTATATCTATTAGACCGCTATTCTAATGGGTTGTGCCACCCAACCCCAAGCTCCGAACCATGAAGGAAGTCACAGCCAAAGACTTCCTCACCTTTTCCAAATCCTACTCTAAAGTAGTTTTTTCCGACAGATTGGGCAAAAAAGGGGTTGAGATCCCCATTGGCCAGCCCAATAGGATCAAAAGGCTCCAGCCAAAATCCTTCACCCTCCAGGCCTTCACATACGAAAATTATCGACCATAGAAAATTGTAATTAAAGATAATTTGAGTGCTAGTGCACTTGAAAAGTGCACGCTGACATGGTCCTTCCCAAAACGAGGCAACTGGGCAACCCATAAAGGAAACTACCGCGGCAACTGGGCCCCTGAGATCCCAAGAAACATCATTCTCAGATATTCGGAGCCAGGCAATCTTGTTTTGGATCAGATGTACGGCTCGGGAACCACCCTTGTGGAGTGTAAATTGACTGGAAGAGATGGGATCGGTGTGGACATAAACAAAGAAGCTGTGATGATAGCCAGGGATAGGTTGAACTTTAATTATAATACAATTGATGGAACGGTAAAAAAGACCACCCAGAAGACCTATATAGGCGACGCTAGGAGCCTAGACAAGATAAACACTGGCTCCATAGATTTGATAGCCACCCATCCACCTTACGCAAATATTATCCCTTACTCAAAAGAGAGGATTGAAGGGGATTTATCCAATACCCGCAGCATCCCGGAATTTGCAAAAGAGATGGGGGATGTGGCAAGGGAGTGCTTTAGAGTTCTCAATCCGAATCATTTCTGCGCTATCCTGATTGGAGATACCAGGAGGAATCTCCATTACATTCCAGTGGCTTTCAGGACTCTAAACTCCTTTCTGGAGGTCGGGTTTATCTTGAGGGAAGACATAATAAAACATCAGTGGCAGTGTATGTCTACCCCGTATTGGGTTAAGAAATCGATGGAGAGCAATTTTTTGATGATTATGCACGAGCATTTGTTTGTATTCAGGAAGCCAGGGGAGGGGGAGAAAACTAAGAAGCTTAAGGAGAGCATGGCGTAACAAAAACACTGAATGAGCAAACTATCTGCTCGTCCTTCCTTTATTTTTTAAAGCAACCAGTGTGATTATAACCACCACCATAACACAAACGATTAAGAAAAGATACAGCAGGTAATTCATGGAAACATCATCTGAGGAATCCCCCCGCCTCCACTTCGCGGGATCCATGGGATAATCATCAGGATCGTTTCCCTCGGGATTGTCGCCAAAGCCGTCGCCGTCGTAGTCCGACCACTGTGTGTCATCTCTTGGAAAGGCGTCAAGATCATCGTACACACCGTCTCCATCCGAATCTCCGGGAGGCGGTTCCGTAACCGTTAGGGTGATCTTACTCGACTCATGAGTAGTCCTCAATGAATCCTCCACGTAAATCGAGTATTCATATTCACCTGGTTCAAGGGGTCCGTAGGATGTCGAGTATTTTCCTTCTCCCAGGGACTGCATGGATACGGAATCAAAGAGTATGGAATTTTTAAATAACTGCAGTTTAACATACCTGATGTTCTCACCAGATACTGTGGCGTCAACTGTAATGATCTCCTCTTTATTCGGAATATCGGGTTCATGACTTACATCAGATACAGAAATTTCTGGGGGCGGTGTTTCTTCCTCGGGAACTGTGATCTTGACCCGAACCTTGTCAGAAATAGAAGGGTCTTCGATTATCGTTCCCTTGATTGTGAATTGGTAATTGCCGGGCAGCGAATCCAAAGGAACAAAAACCCATAGGTACGCGTCCCCGGTCTCCCCTGAATTAAGGGTGATGTTTACGGTATCCAGGGATCCCCATTCGGACTGTGATCCGGAAAACTCCAGACTTATGGTCTCCTGATAATTCCCTGTATTTTCAATAGTGATCTGAAACATGCAGCCCTCACCCATAGCCACATTGGAATACTGATTTTCAGGAGTCAAATCGCAGTCAAAGACAAAGGGCGTTACAGTTGTTGTGAAGGTAAGCTCCATGAATTTCGAGGGATCTTCCTGGGATACTGCTTTTACCTTAATCTCGTAGTCGCCACCGGAGGCATCGCCAGGAACATCCACTGTAAAAAGAATCTCCTCGGTGGAATAGGGGACAAGACCGACATTGCTTGGAGAAAGGTTGCCCCAATCTTTGTAGCTCCCTGACAGGGTCAGGTTGAAGGCATCGTCCAATTCACCTATGTTCTCAACAGTCATGGAATAAGTAATCGATTCTCCGGGAAAGGCGGTTTCGGCTATCCCATTGGATATGAGATTAAGACCATATACCCAGGGTTCCACTGTTGCCGTAATCATAATCTCATGATATTCGATTGGGTCACCCAAGGAAACCCCTGTCACGTAGACAACATAATCTCCACCCGCAGCATTTGAAGGCACGCTAACTTCCAGGGTGGTTGTACCGGATTCACCGGGATCCAGAACAAAAGAGTTGTCGACCAAGATGCACCACTGGATTATGTCCTCTGATATTGTGATATTATAGGTGTCCTGTATATCACCAAGGTTCTCGCATGTAATGTTAAACACCATTGTCTGTCCGGGTTTGGCCCATTTATCCATATTGTCACAGGAAAGGTTAAGGTCGTAGACATAAGGAACTACGGTAGTGATAAACTGTATATCCGAATACTCGCTGGAATTTCCCTGAGATGTTCCCCTAACATCAATTGGAAAATCACCTCCGGGGGCATCTGAAGTAACATTCACAAAAAGGGTTATATTTACAGATTCGGAAACCCCCAGAGTAACTGATTCATCACTCAAAGTTCCCCACTGGCTACCCTCTCCTGACATGCTCACGTTGATTGTGTCCTCAATATCTCCGAGATTCTCGACTGTGATGTTGAATACGAAATTCTCCCCGGGTCTTGCACTTTTTTCATATAAGTCTGAGGATAGATTGACATCATACACCCAGGGATCCACTGTGGTTATGAAATCCAGCTCATCTAATACCACGGGGTCCCCCTGAGAGGTTCCGGTAACCGTAATCACATAATCTCCTCCAGCAGCATCCGAAGGGACCTCAATTGTAAGCAATATATCCTGGGTGGCTTCGGGCTCCAGAAAAACAAAGTATTCGTCGAGACTTCCCCAGAAGCTGTACGTTCCCGAAAGGGTCAGGTTGATTGTATCCTCGGTATTGCCGGCATTCTCCACAGTAATCATGTATTGCACGATCTGACCCGGTCTAATTGTATGCTGTGTATGGTCGGCATCAAGAATGACCTCGAAGATGAAGGGCTCCACAGTGCTTATGCAGGTTATCTCATCTGTCTCGGACGTGTTGCCCTGGGAGGTACCCGCAACATCAATAGGATAGTCACCGCCTTCGGCATCGGAGGGGATATCAACTGTAAGGGTGATGTCCTCCATATGGCCCGGATAAAGGATCAAGGAATTGTTGCTCAGGGTACCCCAGCTACTCTGCGGTCCAGATTTGCTGAGGTCGATCGTATCATCCACGTTCCCGTTGTTATGGACGGTAATCACGTACACCAACTGCTCGCCTGGTCGTGCCGTCTGACTCGTTATATCGCAGTAGAGGATCACATCATATATTATCGGGATAACGTTGGTTGTGAGTGTGATCTCCGAGAACTTGGATGTGTTGCCCTGGGATGTTCCCCTGACATCAATTGGATAATCCCCTTCCTGGGCATCCAAAGGGACCTCAACTGTGAGCGTGATATCCTGGGTCTCACCTGGCTCGAGACTCGCATGGAGATGACTCAAGGTACCCCAGCTACTCCACGGTCCTGATTTGCTCAGGTCAATGGTATCGGGGGAATTTCCGTTGTTCAGTACCGTAATTACGTACACAGCCGTATCTCCAGGGTGCACACTATGTTCAAGTATAGGAGCCGAAAGGATCACATCATAAAAAGGAGGGTTTTCCACAATTGTTGTTGTTTGTGCCGTAAAGTATTCTGCAGGGTCTCCCTGGGAGGTTGCAGTCACGAAGATGTCATAGGACCCGTCCGATGTTCCATGTGGGACTGTGACATCCAGCATTATGCTGTCTGATCCTCCTGGTGCAAGGGTAAGGGAATTGGTACTTAAGGTTCCCCATGGACTTGCCGGTCCTGATAGGCTCAATGGAAAGGTATCCTCTATATTTCCAGTGTTGGTAACTGTAAGAATGTAGGTTGTCATCTCTCCAGCTGCAATCGTATCTGACTGGCTGACAGGTGAGATCTCTACTCCGTAAACAGGGGGCGGGGTTACAAGTGTCGCAGCCATCTCGTCCGAATAGTAGGCTATAAAGACATCGGGCTGAAACTTTGGAACGCCTTCGTCATTGAATACCGCTGCCATGACCATGATGTTGGAGGGATTTATGTCGCCGAAATCATTACCGTCAAGGTCCTCATGGTCGGCTCCCACCCAGGTCACATAATCCTCCCAGATCTCTCCTGCGGGGATCAGAATGTCCACATCAAAAGCATAATCCAAGAAACCGAAATGATATGGATCGCCGTCATAGTTGATGTACCTTGATACTATTTCGGAAATATAGGTTCGCAGATGACCACCGTATTCCTCATTTTCATTATTTGTAATCTTGACATAAATTTTAAGCGTTGCAGAACCCAGGTCAGTTGCAGTTACCTCCACTTCCAGATCAGGAACAACCCTTTCACCGCAGGATTCGATTGCCGCCCTGTAATCGGTTTCATCGTATTGAGCACCCACCACACTTTCGTAGCCGCCGTCAAAATGAACTGTGGGATAACCTCCTACATTGTAGTCATCAGTGCATCTATCGTCCGCCTTTTGGACCTTGTCCTCGATCAGGGCAATGAAATAAAATGGATAATCACCTGAACTGTAGATATTGTTCAATTGTTCTGCGGCTGCGGGGCAGTACTGACACCAGGAACCTGTCAACTCCTCCGCAAAAACGGTATGCGTGAAATCTGCAAGGGGTGCTTTGGGATCCTCTTCTGCGGCAGCAGGGGAAAAATCTGCAAAGGTGGATATCATCATAAATATTCCAAGCAGCAAACCCAACTTCTTTTTAAATTTCATCTCAACCCCTTCTTTTTATTTCGCGCATAGTAATCGAATCGATAACTCTTAATCGACCTCGTAATATCAATTTTATAATAATGAGTATCAGTTATTAAGTTTTTGGTGTATATGTTAACCAGTCCAATGTCCATTCAATTGGGGAATTTGCATTCGAATGATTAAGAGTTTTGAGCACTTCTGCGCTATCTTGATTGGGGACACCAGGAGGAACCTGCACTATATTCCGGTTGCATACAGGACCTTGAACTCATTCCCTAAGGTTGGGTTTATACTGAGAGAAGATATAATATGATCAAATACGACTTACCTATTCAATTACCAGAGTATTTGATTATGCGTAGCTGACAGATTAAATCAGATATTGCAGAGCTCAGCTACAGCAAAACATCAGTGGCAGTGCAAGTCTACTTCATACTTGGGTAAGTTTTATGTAACTATTACCTCTATTGTATATTGTCAAAATGCGCAATGAATTGCGTAAAAAATAACAAAAATGCGCAATCGGTTGCGCAAATTATATAAAGGAGTTATACATTATTATGCTAGGATACCATGGTCTCAAGGGATGTTCTCGAGGATATAATAGATGAAGTAACCGAAGAAATAACAAATGAGAATGTTATCCATAGGGATATCACGGACAAAATCGAAAAAACCCTAGATTACGAAGAAGTGACGATAATAAAGGGGGTCAGACGATCAGGAAAAACATTCACCCTCTACGAACTGTTTCAAAAACACGGTGGTATTTATATCAATTTCGAGGATGACCGTTTGTACGATTTTACCATGGAGGATTTCGAAAAGATCATGGATATTACCAAAAAAAATAACCAGTATATATTATACTTGGATGAAGTACAGGAAGTTTCCGGCTGGGAGAAATTTGCACATCGCACACATAGAAAAATCAAGATTCTGGTAACTGGCTCCAATTCCAAGCTGCTTTCATCGGAATTTTCAAAAGCCCTTGTTGGGAGAACCAAAAGTTATTCAATTTATCCCCTATCCTATCCGGAATTCCTAAGGTTCAAAAAAATGAAAAGAAGTAGGAACTCTCTTTCAGACTACATGAAGATCGGGGGTTTTCCCAGGATTGTTCTCACAAGTGATATGTCACTTGCCAATGAATATTTCGAAAGAACAATATACAGAGATATTCTCGGCAGGAAAAAGGTCATGTATCCCGAGGCAATGAAAATACTGGCATTGTATTTGCTTTCCAATATTGGAAAGGAGTTCTCGTATCGTTCTCTTAAAACTGTAAGCAGATTAAAACACGAAAACACGGTAAAGGATTATATTGGTATGCTTAAAGAAGCTTATTTAATCCATGTAATAAACAGATTCCATCCCTCCCTAAAAGTTCAGGAATCATATGGTAAGAAGATATACGCAATTGATCCATCGTTTGCTCATCTGGGAAAAAGAGCAAGTTTGGACAGTGGGAGGATACTGGAAAATATGGTTTTTCTTCATCTTCTGAGAAAGGGGTATGATATTTATTTCGGGAAAAACAAAAAAGAGGTAGATTTCATAATATGTGAAGGTCTTAAACCACAAAAAATAATGAATGTGACCTATGAAGTAGAGACAAAGGAAACAAAAGAAAGGGAACTTGCTTCTCTATCGTATTTTCAAAAAGAAATTGGAGTTAAAGGTGAGATGGTATCAATGTATCCTTTTAAAACACCCAAGGATATAGAACTTCTTCTTGCACATAGATTCTTAGAATAATTTTGAATAAGGACCATTCATATTTCAATTTACAAAGGCTCCGCCTTTTAAACCCTTAAAAATTCTGAACTAAAATATCTTCATATCACATTCACAAAGGACCCAGGTACTTTTAATCTCCTAAAAATCATAAAATAATAATCTTTATATCACATTTACAAAGCCCCCAGGTCCTTTTATGGGGGAAAATAATATTTTCCACTATTAGTGGAGACTGAGACCCGATAGGGCGAAGTAAACATGTACCGAAGTTGTTGGGGGCTTTATGCCCCAGGTTTCCGTTGACGCTTTCTCAAAGGGTCAGTCACCACGTTAATCTCCTGTTTTTTTATTTCATTTTTAATTCCCCAGATCTAACCCCTCCCACCACTCCGATCTGGGAAAAAACCTCCTTCTTTTCAGTACATCCCCCCCTCCGAACTGCTCAGAAAGCCCCCAAACCCCGGGATTAAAAGGGCTCAGCCAGTATAAAAAAATCCCCCTTTGTTAAATGCTCTTCCACCCCCCACATTTGGTATACCAAATCCGAGTGGCAACACCCATCACTCGATTCCCAAATACGCGGGGTAGACCTCCATTTCATTTCCAAATACGCGGGGTGATCTGTATACAGGATTCGAGGGGTAACTTCCGCAAATGGTATGCCAAATTCGAGGGGTAAGTTGAAATACATATACATAAATTCCCCTGATTATGTCCAAGAAAAAGACCTTAATCACCATGTTCGAGGATTTCCACGAGGAGCGTCCTGCATGCCCAAAATGCAGTTCCACCAAAACCGTGATCAAGTGGGGTATCCGAACCCTCAAAGAAGACCAGGTCCAGGTCTACCTCTGCAAATCCTGCAATAAGCGATTCACGGACCGCAAGCTTCCACACACCTCATACTCACCAAGGGTCATCCTAGCAGCACTTACATATTTCAACCAAGGCCACACCCTGGATTTGACGCAACGAACCATACGAAGAAGATTCAAGACAAAAATTCCCATCTCCACCCTCAATAACTGGATCAAAAAGCATGGATTAGAGCTCCCGGCAACAAAATTAAGGAAGAAATACGACCTGGACCCGAACCAGACAATAAAAACAAGACGTCTCTTTCACCCCCAACCTTATCTTTTCCGAGTCCACACCCTGAAACTCAACATCAAAGGCAAGCAGTTTCCACAATTGAAACAGTACATCAACTCCATGTTAAACAATCCAAAGGATTACATCTTCCAGTCAAAGAATATCCTCCGCTGCTCCACTTTGGCAAACACAATCGACCTCCCCAAACCAAAGATCAGATCCATAAAAGACAGTCCTGCATGCAGGATGACAAACCTGGCATTGGAGCTCGCGAAAACCAAAAAGGAGCGTCATGAAAAGGTGGAGGAGTTCTTCCTGGTAAACGACTCGGCAACGGTAGCAGTGGAGGTCCCTGTATACCTAACCGAAACAGAATCAGGATTCAAAAAGCCTCTTACAGGTCACATTGACCTCATCCAGGTCAGAAGCAACCGCATCCATATCCTCGATTACAAACCTGATAGGGAAGGAAACGTCACGAGCCAACTCCAACTTTACGCAAAATGCCTGAAAAAGCGAATAGGATCATCCAACATAACCTGTGCATATTTTGATGAGAACGGATATTTTCAATTCACCCCGACTTATTGATCCAAGTAGAAATAGGGCATAAATCCAGTAAATGGGGTAAGTTTTATGTAGCTATTACCCTATTTAGTATTAATATTACCCCATTTATGAGGCGAAGCAATGACATCTCTAAGCCGGAAATATCTCAATAAAATGGCATTTGATTCGAAACAGGTGATAAATCTTAGAGCTATTGGAGAATATAAGGGAAAACAGATCCTGTATAGTCATCAATCACCCGAGGCATTGAAAACTTTACAAAATTTGGCAGCTGTAGAATCCACAGAATCCTCAAATCGCCTTGAGGGTATTTATGTTGAGCGAAAACGCATTCAGGCCATAGTTTTAAAATCAAACAAACCCAAAGGTCGTTCAGAGCAAGAGGTTGCCGGATATCGAGATGCGCTTGCCCTTATTCATGAACATTCACAAGATCTTCCATTTACAATCGACAATATAAAACGATTTCACAGTCTTATCTATCAATATCTTCCAGAGGAAGGTGGAAAATGGAAGGTAAAAGACAATGTAATAATAGATAGATTTGCAAATGGCACAAAGAGGATGCGTTTTCGTCCTATTTCAGCAAAAAAGACACCAAAATCCATGGACCTTCTAATAGAAAGATATGATAAAGCTATTGAAGAGAGAAGGGACCCGTTGATAATTGTACCATTAGCAGTTTTCGATTTTCTATGTATCCATCCCTTTCATGATGGCAATGGAAGAATGGCTAGATTATTAACATTACTTCTACTGTATCACTTTGGATACGATGTAGGGAGGTACATAAGTCTAGAGAGAATTTTTGAAGAAACAAAAAAGAGCTATTACGAAACCCTCAAGATATCTTCTCAAAATTGGCATGAGGAAAAGCATGACATCATGCCTTGGCTAACATATTTCTGGGGTGTTCTAATCCGAGCATTTAGGGAATTCGAAGAGCGTGTGGGTACGGTTACCACTGGTTGGGGATCAAAGACCGAACAGATAAAATTAACAGTAAAGCGAAAAGTTGGCCCATTTTCGATATCTGATATCGAGAATGACTGCCCAGGCATCAGTAGGGACATGATCCGGAAGGTGCTTCGTAAATTGCGTGATGATGGAGTAATCCATTCAACAGGCATAGGCCGGAATGCCAAATGGGTAAAGAATAGATAATTTCCCAAAGGGCTCCGCCCTTTTAATCCCATACAAAATAGAATCTAAAATATCTTTATATCACATTTTCAAAGGGCTCCACCCTTTTAATCCCGATAAATATCAGTTATTTTATTAGTATCTTCTACTAATGCCAACCAACTGTTTTCATTAATTCTTACGATTTCAAAGACACGTTTCGGTCCATAAATACTCTGTGACTCCAGATCCTATTTTCGATTCAAATATGAACCTGCTGAGAGCTTCATTTATCAATGTGGAGTACCCTTCAGACACCTTTAAAATCGGTATCACTATCAAGGCCTCGGCATCGATTGTATATGTCCTTTTCTCGGAATCTGTCAATTCGAATCTCATGGATTTCTGGGTCTTTTTATCGTCCTCAAATTGTGTCTGAATTTCGATGTCATCTATTGAATAATTATCCTTGCCGTCAAAGACATATCCCCTGATATATTCCTTTCCTTTAATAACCCCACACCAGCCGTTAAAGGCAAGCTCTCTTCCGAACTGTGCGGAAAACCATACCCAACTTTCGCATCCATGCCAATCCCTTATTCCCCATGAGTGATCCCTTTCCCCGAATCCCGAGAAGTTTATAACTTCATCTTCGATTGCAATAGTTCCTTTTACCTTTCCGGAATGTTCATAATGTCTTGTCCCAATGTATTTGGGCAATACCTCAGAACCCTCCCCGTAATCAAAGATAGGGTTCATTTTTTTGAAGGTCAGATCGATTTTTATATCCTCGTCCTCCAATGCAATGTTCCATGACGACATCGGTTTTATCGGCTTGTACGACAATCCTCCAAAACAAAGGTCGTCCCATCCTCCTTCAAGGGTTCCCTCAAATGGATAAGCGTAGATAAGTTTGTTATCCCTCACAATTACCATCCCAGCTTCAACCATGCCCTTGTTGGGCATTACACCAATGGCCGTGAAGCCCCCGACATCCTGCTTTCCGTCATAGAAATTGAAATAATGACTCTCCCTCCATAAGGGATGATCTGAAGGGGTATGAGCGAATTCGTCCTTTTCGCTGATGTTCATGGTAGCACCTTGATCGGGTCGTATAATTGAACGGGCTCAAATAACCTCTGCCAATAGGGGTGAACCCCTACTTCCAGCATTTTTGGAAGATGTTTTTTTAACACATTTTCCTCAAGCTCCAACTTGAGTTCTAGGTTCAATGGCTTTGTTATCGGGGTAAAATTCGAGTATACCGTTGCACCTGCTATGACCTGCTCCTTAATACTCCATTTCACCATCTTCATGAACAACTCCTTTTGAGCGGAAACCGCAAAATTCTTCAGGTTTTCCATTTTGCGAAACGGTAAAGGCAAAATTTCTTCTTTTTCTCTTGTGAATAGAGCCAAGGATGTAATGTTGTCAATGTAATTATCCGGTGAAACGAACATGGTGCCCCAATCGTTGATCTTGACATCAACATCCTTCAGGCAGAACGCTATGCTGAGATTGTCATAATCCGATCTGTTTTTCATCCCCTCCATCCAGGGAAAGTCTCCTCCATTTAAATTGATGAACTCTTTGAACACAACCACCTCGTTCTCGTTGATCCTGTAAGGACCGTGGTTGAACAATCCGGAGCGGCATTCGCAGTGCTCAAGAAATGAATATAATTCCAAAAAGGCTGCGGTTCTTTTGATACTCTTTTTCATGTCCCGATCCGGAATTGAAAGCTCTGGTTTTAAATAGCTCAAGAGATCATTTGACAGAATGTTGATCGTGTTACTGGCATCATCGGCGTAGAGGTGACCGTCTGACCTGTATGCGAGTGCTATCCTTTTCCAGAGATCCAATGCGAACTTCACCTCTTTTATCTCATCCTCAGTTTCATCATCCGAGGTATGTCCCTTGTCATGAAGCAAAAATTGCCTACCAGCCAAGTAGTAATTTGAAATCGCCCACGCAACCAATTGGTTCATCTGTGTTGCGCAGATATTTCTGCCCGCTCTCCCGAGTTCTTCGGGGGTTATCCTTCGAGCTACCTCCTTAAAAATTTTTGGACCTATTTCAAAGCTATTGTAAACTCCCACAGATATGTACGTGGTCACAGGGAACAATTTTGACTCCAAAAGCGTCCTTGAGAGTCCAAGGTTCTTTGTGAGGATCGATATCTTTTCAATCAATTTGTTCGCTTCCGCTGTACTTATATCACCTATCATTTTCATCATCCCTCACAAAAACCTCCCCCGTTTTGCTGAGCATCACGACTTTTCCCTGGAGTCTGTCCTCGAATTTCACATCCGCACCCATGATACACGCCACATTGAACTCCCTTGCAACGATTGCAAGATGTGAGGTTACTCCACCTGTTGTGCAAATAATACCTTTAACAGATGAAAAAATCGGGGTGATCGTGGTTGCCCCGGCCACGTCCAAGAGCACTATTGCATCCTCAGATTCTCCTCCCATCAAACCAAGAACATCATCGATATCTTTGATCAGGTAAAGCCTTCCTTTTGCCTCGGCCCCTCTCAAAGCACACATCCCTGCTCCTATCCTCTCCCAAGACATGCTATATATCTCCATTCTCAATATAATATCTCAACCTATTGTACTCGCTATGCATCTCCTTCTCAAGTCCGAATTTTAAAAGATTCCTTTTCATGGGGTTAAGATCTCCATCAATCGTCATTGTTGCCTTCACTCTGGTCTTTTTATTATCTGCTTCCAAAAAACATTGCAAGGTGCAGAATAAATCTTCAAATTTCATACCCAAGGCCCTGATGTTCATAACAATCTCCTGTGTTATTCTATTTTCACTATGATTTTTGACATTGATTACCGCCTCAGTGACTATGCCTTGAGCCTCGGTATGGACTTTAAACTCTGTTTCGCCGGTTTTCTCAATGTGAGCCTTTTTATAGCGATGTTTATTCAATAATTCATACTGCAGTTCTATATCTCCAGCGTATCTTCTCACCCTTTCAATTGGTGCATCGATTAAAAACTCTCCAATTATCTCGATTGGCCTCTTTATTCCCTGGTCAGTTTCATCGGTTACTTCGAACATTTTTACACAGTGTAAGATATGTCTCACAAAAAATTTATAGTTGGTGACGTACATGTAAGCTTGTGACTGATTTGAAGGTGCTGAGGTTAAATTTTACGCCCATCGATCCCTACAAGATAGGTTATAAGAATATCTTCTCCAAAATAAAGAGGATGTCCGTCGTTTCCACAATGATGGAAACCCCGAAAAAATATATTGCTGTGGTGGAGGTGCAATGGAACGGAAGACCAGACATTTCTACCCTTAGTGATTTGGAATTCTTTGATAAGGTCTCTGAGATTGCCAGGGATGACGAATCCTACCTATATATCCTTACCGGGCGCCACCATCCATTCTATTCAGAGCTCTACGCAGAGATGATAGAAACCTACGACTGCTTCTTTGAATATCCGACAGTTTTTACAAAAGAGAGTGTTTGCATGTCCTTTGTAGGCAGCCAGAAAAACATTAGAGGGTTTGTGGATTCTCTAAAGGAATTAGAGATGCAGTTCAAAATAATCTCTAAAAAGAACTATTATGTGAAAGGAAAGGGTTTGTTAGCTTCACTTACGACAAAGCAGTACGAATGCCTGAAATTCGCTTTTGAGAACGGATTTTATGACATACCTAAATGGTGCCAAACAAGAGAACTTGCGAAGAAAAAAGGCATATCTCACTCCACTTTTTCATTGCACCTGAGAAAAGCCGAAAAATCCCTTTTAAAGGCATTGTTCGAGTGAAAGGAGTTCAAAGTGTCTAATACACTCCAAAGAAACGATTTCACATTCATCTTGAAGAGTGCTATTTTTAAATATCAATTTATTATGTTCTTGTAACATTTTTCCTCCAACATATATTGGTATATTCCCATTTAATTCTTTTTAATTAAATCTTTATTTTACAAAGGACCCAGGTCCTTTTAATCCTGTTTTACAAATTTACATTCCCCAGATCTAAACCCCCCGCAGGGCTGCAAAATCCCACTCCCCCTTTCTGGACCCGTAAAACCAACCTCCACCTCCCGTAGTTCGTATATAAAATACGAGCGTATCACCCGTATATTGTATGCGAAATGCCTGAAGAAGTGCACAGGACGATCGAGTATAACTTGCGCGTATTTTCATGAGAATGCGTATTATCAGTTTTTACCCAATCTTTAATGTTTTATTATACCAAACGGTATTATACCAAAAGGTATAAATATCCGTATACCTATAGGTATAGTTATGGTTAACAATCCATTCAAATACGGTGTCGTCGTAACTGGTGATGATTTCGTTGACAGAAAGGAGGAAATTGAAATCCTCTACAAGGAACTTTCCAGCGGAAAGAGCATTATTTTGTACTCGGAAAGGCGGCTGGGTAAGACCTCACTTCTCATAGAATTCATAACACAAAAGGCAAAGAGGATGATCCCAGTCTATATTGATCTTTATGGAATGACCACAAAGGAAGATCTTGTCAGGCAAATAGTGAATAATGTTATCAATGCTTCGTATTCCAACTTGGATAAGATCAAAAATGCAGTGAGGAATTACTTCATCAACCTTAAACCAAAAATGATTATTTCAACGGATGGAAAGATCACATTGGACCTTTCGGCAAAAAAGACCTACGATGAAGACGAACTTGTAGAGATTTTGGACTTTCCAGAAAAAGTAGCGAAAGAAAAGAAAAAAAGAATCATAATGGTATTCGATGAATTTCAGGAAATTGCATTGATCGACGGTCTGAAAATGGAGAAACTGATGAGATCAAGATTCCAGCATCATAAAAATGTTTCTTATGTTTTTGCTGGAAGTAAGGAGCACCTTCTTCGTCAGATGTTTGAGGAGGAAACTCGCGCATTTTTCAAATTTGCAAGACCTATATCGTTGGGTCCGATCCCCAAAAAGGAATTCACTCCATTTATCATCCAAAAGTTCAAACAGAGCAGTAAGAAGGTTTCGAATGAAGTAATAGAAGAGGTTCTTAATTTTACCCATGGTCATCCATATTTTACCCAATACCTATGTC
>CBDVCK010000048.1:0-16825 GCA_965372465.1 uncultured Thermoplasmata archaeon
ATCTAAAGTTTTTTTATTTTTATCCAATGCTCCGAATTGGGAACCTGAGGTGACCCCCCATGGTACACTCTTGTTTACTGAATCAGTAACAACAGACGGTTTGTACGAGGGCCGTCTAATAGCCATAGGTGAAATCGTCCCTTTACGGGATGTATCCCTGAGTATATTCGATGCCAGTCTGGGCTCCACTGCCACACTTGATCGCCTGGTCAATGAGGACACGGCACAGGTCCCAGGGGGTATAAACTGCACATTTTTTGATATAGATGGGGATGTAAGGTTGGATACATCTGATAGCTTCGTGATACATAATGGCGATGCAGGGGATACGATCACCCTTACCTTTCGATCCACAGGGGGGGAAATCGCGAGTTTCACCTTGAATTAGACGAACTCCTCTTGAATCCGTACAATCTCTGCACTGCTTTTTGCCTTTGAGTACTCCTCCAACGGGATTTTGTTCACCTCTAGAAAATGTGGACCCCATTTGAATTTTCCCAAAATCCGCTTCGCTTGTTCTGAAAAACCCAGTATGAATAGAACTGCAGAAAAGGCCTCTACAGTGGAAAGTTTAAAAGGTTTGCCAAAATTAACAGGATTTGTTGCCACAAGATAAGGTAAAGCCCTGCTGTTCCCCCTTCTTCTCAGTTTGAAAAGCAAATCTTCTGCCCGTTCCCAGGAACAGTCCAATACAGCGATACCCTGTTTTGTAACAAAAGTTAAATCCTCTTTCGAAACAGCCTTTTTTGCCATTGGATTCAAGATGATGGCTTTGTAGGGTAACCTTCTTAGAGTTTTCACAATCTTCGCCTGCTTAAACCTTGCAAGCTTCTTTCCAGTGCATTTTTTTGGATCGCATTGATCTGTGGTATATAGGTATAATTGGACATCTTGGTTTTGAAATCCTTGGTTTCGGGTTTCATCAGGGATAGACTCCATTTCACATCACATTCCATCCGAAATCTCTGTTTATACCTTTGAATTTTTCCATGATACGATTATCACACTATCATTAAAAAGGATCAGGTGGGCGGGTTAGGTGGTGATTGATATTGGTTCTCATAACTTGCGTGAGGAGGTATTTCATTATATGTCGTGGGAGGTGGTATATAAGGAGCTGTCTTCTCCTTTTTCCCCTTTTTTAAAACCAGCAGGATAACAACGATTGCAATCAAAATCACGAGAGGTAAGATAACCCATAATAAATTAAAACCGTCTTCTGAACCATCCTGTTCCTTGCCCAAGATTGTGAGTTCGTTTTCATTATTTACATATCCATCCTCACAATATGTACCGTGTTCATCCTCTACCTTGAAATAAAGGCTGTAACCCCCACTTGACATTTTTGATGGTGGATTGAATTTATATGTTGCAACATATGAATTTGGGCCAATTGAGGTAATGGCAAGAGTTTCCTTATATTCCCCTGTCTCACCGTTCTTTGCAGAATCAACGATGATATATTCCTTACCATTCTTATCTTTGATTTTAAATGTAATTGTGAAATTCATAACTGTATTTGAATCCGCATCCTCAAATCGAGCGGTAATGGTTGTTACATCATTTCCAGATCTATTTATTACATTTGGATTCACCTGGGTTGATCCAGATTCAACTGAGGGTTCAGCAACCGAGCTTGTAATTTCAAGTTCATCCTGGTTTGCTCGATAACCATCTTGTGCCATATTGTTTTGATTATCCGTAACACTGAAAAATAAATCATAGTCACCAATTGGAAAAGAACCGTCAGGATCAAAGGTATATCTGGCAGTATAACTTCCTGTGCCCGAAGATATTATTAAAAGGTTGCCACCGAACTCACCTGGTTGGTCATTTGTCTTGTTATCCACCAGGATGATTTCATTAACGTCGATTTTTATTTTAAAAAGCACGTTAAAATCTGTAACATTCACACTGTCTCTATCCGTGAACTGCGTTGATATTGTGGTTGGATGCACTCCTATCCTGTCAACAATATCTGGTATACACTGAGTAGCACCTTGTCGAAAAGAAGGAGGTTGTGCCTGGCCAGTGATCTGAAGTTCATCGAAATTGTTTTGAAAGACATCCTCGGCAGCCTCGCCAGTTCCATCTTCAACCATGAAGTATAGATCATAATTTCCCGAGATTAGGGATGCATCTGGATCTAGTTCGTATGTGGCCAGAAAAACACCTCCTCCCAGGGATTTTATACCAAGCGTGTCTCCAAACTCACCGCTTTGATTGTGATGTTTGGCATCCACCACGTTTATGGTTCTGCCGTCACTATCCCTCATCTTAAACGTGATTATGAAGGTATCAATACCGGGCTCGTCAGTATCCTCAAATTGGGTGCTCAGGGTTGTAATATGCTCACCCTCCCTTTCCACAACAGATGGTTCTACCTGCGTTGCTCCTGTTTGTATCGACAATGACGGTTCCACCACAACTTCCTCAACCATTTTTATTTGAATTGTCCAATTGCGGATTATTAAGTCACCGTTATCCTGTTTAAGATCAATTGTCAATCCGTACCAATAACCCTCATTCAATGCCCCACCTGTCACTTCTGAAGAATCCAAGTCATTTGGTATATTGTATTGGAATCTTGCATAATTACCTGCAATTGTCACAAGATTATTCGATAAATCATTTAATATTATTGTACTAGCCCCTCCAGTATAATCTGTGAATGAAACCGTAGATTGGACACTGCTTGGTGTTTTATTGCAGAAAACCTCAATATAAATCGTATCCAATTGGGAAAAGGTCCAGTCAAGTGAAGTATAGGAGGCATCTGAGTAAGTTTCAATAGATTTTGGATTGGGGTCATACCCTCCCACAACCACTATGACATCAGAAACATGGAAAATATTGCCGGAATTGTCCTCTATCTTCGCGGTCACCAAATAATGATCTTGTATCATTGGCGCCTGCAGGGTCTGGTTATAGATATGTGCATCTCCTATATCCTGCTGGAAAAAAGCAACTTGTGCTCCCAGTGGGTTACTTAGATAATCGGTAAGATAGAGTGAATTCTCTAATTCACCATTACTTGAAAGGTCAACCCGATGGGATGTTATCATCACATTAAAAATCTCCCCCGCATCAAATGCCGTTGTGGCAACTTGCGCCATTCCTCCATTTGTTGTAATAGTAAATACCTCGTTTCCCTCCTTATATCCATCAGCTGGCTGGTTGCCTAAATTACCGGTCCCCTCAACGATATCGGAGTTTATACAGGCAAACATGCCCCATGCTAGAAGAAGTGCACAAACTGCCAGGCATTGAATTCTTCCCATCATAAAAATCCCTCAGCCGCCATTATCTGGAATGAGATATAATATGAATAAAATTGTATTTAAACTTTCTCGGAATATACCTAATAAAAGGACATTTTACCGATATTTTTCCTTAAAAGGTAAAAAAACACTTCAATCACATTAAAGTTTGTGGATAATGATAGTAGACAAGTGAGAGGGTAATTGACATATGGCCGTGGGAGATAATACGTTTTATCAATATCGTGTTCTATTTGGTATAAAAACCGCATCCAGTGATGTTTTCAAATATGATAATTGACTCGAATACATCATATAGTTAAGTGTCGTATTTAGAAACGGTATTACTGGGAGAGTACGTAATGGTGAGTAAAGGAGCGGATGTGAGAACCAGTAATTTTAGCGTATTGGTTGTCTTGTTTCCTATTTTGATTCTATTACTCTCATCCATCCAAAGTAGCCTGGCCACGGATCCACTGACGGTGGATAACGGGGATTACACTTATACATCCAGCTGGGCATTCGAGGATCTGACAAACTATACCCTAAACAATGTAACAGCCTCAAACGGTGAGTTGAACCTGACTTTAAACAATTACTTTTGGAACCAATCCAGTGAGGTGGATTTTGCCAAAGGGCAAAGAAGCAATGTGGTGTCCGGGGACGGAATAGCCACAAGTTCGGATGATATCATGCTGGGTTATCTTCGGAACCAGAATTTCACATCATCGTATTACTGGAATCTCACCAATGGTTCAGGCTCTAACGTATTTGCTTCATGGTCTCCTTCGGAAGAGGGGGTGTTGAGCAGTACCTTTTCGCAAAATATTACCCTCCAGGTTACGGTTCAACAGCCTGATGATGTTTCAGGCATCGATACTTATATTAACGAAAACAGTGCATCAACAAATTATGGTGGGGGTACCTCGCTTAGGGTACAGCGAGGAGTAAGGGATAGAAGAGCGTTATTATGGTTCGATTTATCATCTATATCAGACACTAAAATTTTAGATGCGCAGTTGGAGCTTTACATGTATTCAAGTGAGGATGCATCCAGTCTTGATATCTCAGCTCACAGAATTACGAATTCATGGGCCGAGATGAGTGCTACCTGGGATGACCGTAACGGAGTAAGCTCATGGACCAGCTCAGGTGGAGATTTTGATCCTTTGGCATTTGATACGATTTTGGGATTGACCAATGTATTTGGATGGAAATCATGGAATATAACAACACTTGCGGATGGCTGGGTAAACGGAACCTATAATAATTTTGGAGTTCTTCTTGATGCTCCCAGTGGATCTACTACATGGAAGGAGTTCTACAGCAGTGATTATACCACTGCATCATTCAGACCAATATTGAGAGTTACCTATTATCCTTTGAATACCTTCAATGAAACTTCATCCCTCACACAGAGTTTTTCCCTCACGGATTCCACTGCCTACAGGGATGTTTCTGTTTCCGATTTCGGTTATGGAAGCTTCTATAATTCAACAACTATCCCAGGATGGGGTGGACAGGTTGTTCTGGGGTCTGAAGCTTACTTTCAGTTCGAACCAATGGAAAATGTTTCATATTGGTCATTCGATAGTTCTACCATGAACAAAGGCAGTTTTCAACTTTCCAATACGATTTTTATTGAAGGTGCGGGTTCAATGATGGTGGATTATAACCTCCCCGGTGCTTCGAAAATCTATGGTGTGAAGAGAAATGCTATTACTTCCTGGGATTGGTCACGGTTTACCGATATAAGCTTGTGGGTAAGAAGTTCCGGTCAGGGAGAAATTATGAAGGTCCTACTTGATGATTCTTGGGGTACAAGTTGGACCAGCTCTCCGATTCCCCTATCAAGCGAGTGGGCAAACTATACCTTGTCGCTTTCTGGTGTACCTTGCGATCTCTCTTCCTTGGATACTATAAGGCTTCATTTCACCGATACTACCCTGCCAACTACCACCTATGTTGACAACATAACTCTTTTGGGTGGTGCTCCTTATTTTCCAGAAGGTACCTTCACTTCTCGGGTGTTTGACGGAGGATATCCAGTTCAATGGGAAAAGATAATTTGGGAGGAGGGAACCCCCGGAGGGACCAGCCTGGAAATCTTCACACGTACAGGGAACGCTTCAATACCGGATGTCTCGTGGAGTGCATGGTCATCCCCTTACAGCACATCCCAGGGTTCGATTATTTCAAGTCCAAAAGGCAGATATATCCAGTACGGGATCAATCTCAGTACTCCAACCTCTGCAATTACACCTTATCTTTCCGATGTAATTCTGGTGAAAACAGAATATAACTTGACATACAAATACTCGGTGGATGCATTTGAAAATATAACGTGGGCTAATTTATTCCTGGAGCTAAATGGTCAAATTCTCTGGGAAAAATCAATTACTTGCACAAGTCCAGTGAATATGATATCATTTAATATGGGAAGATATTTTTTAGATACCGGGAACTACGAAATCAGGTTGGGACTTACCGTCGAGGCAAATACAACCAACCCTATGAATATCACAGTGGCAGTGGATGATCTTCAGATACAAGGACCCATTGGTTTCTTCCTCTCCCAAATTTACGATGCAGGCTCCGAAGCCCTCTGGCAGGACGCGGTATGGGATGCAGAATTCTACCCGACAACGAACCTTTCACTAAACATACGTACCTCCATGGACAACATTACATGGAATTCTTGGATGGGGCCTCTTTCATATCCAACTTACAATATCTCCTATTCTTTAGGAAGATACATTCAATACAGGGTCAATTTCACGACTGATACATTGTGGCTTTCACCTGTTTTTAAAAGTGTAAATATTACCTATCTCAAATATGCTCCTTTAGGTACTCTCACCTTTACAACAGATATTGTTGCAGCGAATGTAACGAATTGGGGGACGTTATCTGAGAACTGCACGAAAAGAGGTCAAAACATCATATATGAATATTCTATAGATTCGGGATTAAACTGGAATCCAATTTCCGGTAACCTCAATCTATCCTCTGTCTCAACCTTTACCAATACAATCCGTTTCAGGGTGATACTGGAAACCACAAACACCTCTTTGACACCGACATTGTATTCATTTAATCACACTTACTCTGTGAACAATCCTCCTGTGATTGTGGGCACTGTCTTAAACCAAATCTATCTTGAGGATAGTGCTCCATGGAGCATTGACCTTACTTTTTTTGAATCCGATAATGAGGATTCTGGTGATAAATTGAGATGGTTTATTACTGGTGAAAACACATCCTTGTATCTGTTGGAGGGTGAATACAGCTCAGATGATGTGCTCACCTTTACCCCCCAACCAGATGCCTTTGGTAACAATCTAGTTACACTATGGATTGAGGACAGCCATGGGGCAAAAACATCCCAGCCACTTTGGATAAACCTGACTTCAGTGAACGATGCACCAGAGATTATGGGTGTGATTCCATCGTATGACAAGTACGAGAACGATCCAAACTGGCAGATCGATCTTTCCGGATACAAGTACGACAGAGATGATCCTCCCGCGGGATTATCCTGGTCCGCTTTAGGTTGGGATATTGCGCTCTTTGATTCAGTTATTATAGCAGGCGACATAATCACCTTTGATTTGAAAACAGATTCCTGGGGTAATGACGAGATTAACATCATTCTTACTGATGGAAACCTTCTGGATTCACAGAATATCTGGGTTAATGTAACAGTAGTAAATAGACCGCCAATTATCAACGGGACAATACCCGGTTTCGATAAAATGGAGGATGATCCCTCCTGGGTTTTAGACTTGACTATAAATGAAACTGATAGAGAGGATGGCAGCCCTTCTGCGAATCTGGTTTGGAATGTTTTAGGAGTGGATACGTCCTTGCTTTCTTTCTCGATTTCCGATAACAATGTCACATTCACACTTGTGCCTAACGCCTATGGCACAAATGAGATTACCCTCATGCTGGAAGACAGTCAAGGACTAACCGATACTCAAAAAATTTGGATTAATGTCACATCTGAAAATGACGCACCGCAAATCACTGGAACTATTCCAGATTTCGATAAAAACGAGGATGCACCAAATTGGAATTATGACCTCTCAGGTTTAAGGTATGATGTTGATAACTCCTCAGGAGAGCTGTCTTGGCAGATTGTTGGATGGGACCCTGTCCTGTTTGATTCTGTAAGTATAGTGGGTGATATTCTCTCCTTCGATTTGGTTCAGGATGCTTTCGGAAGTGATGTGATAACCATTATACTCAGCGATGGATTACTTACGGAATCACGAAATATCTCTGTTAATGTCACTTCTGTGAACGATGCCCCTTCGATTATGGGCTCGATACCTGATTTTTATAAGAATGAGGATGATGCGTCATGGATCTTAAATCTGACCTCTTATGAGAGTGATGTTGAAGATAACTACCCATCTTCAAACCTTTCATGGAATGTATTGGGTGTTGATCTGAACCTACTTACAATTACGATTTCTGATAACAATCTCACATTTACCTTAAAACCTGATGCCTTTGGAAGCAACACAATTACAATAATCCTTACCGATGGAAACAGTGCGTCAGATTCCCAAGATATTTTGGTGGATGTCACCCCAGAAAACGATGCACCGGAAATATACGGTATCATCCCGTGCTTCGAGAAAAACGAGGATGCCATCAATTGGAATTTTAATTTATCAAACTATAAATCTGATGTTGATAGTCCATTATCAAGTCTATCCTGGGGGATATTTGGAGTGGACCCCTTAATCTTTGATTCAGTGATCATATTAGGTGATGTCATTACGTTCGATTTAGCACAAAACGCATACGGTAATGATGAAATCACTATTGTTCTCAGTGATGGTTTTCTTCCAGATTCACAGGTTATCTGGGTCAATGTCAGCAGCGTAAATGATGCGCCCCAAATCTTAGGTTTGATCCCAGATTTTTTAAGAAATGAAGATGATTTACCATGGACCTGGGAATTGACTTTTAACGAGTGGGATTCTGAAGATCCTTATCCTTCATCCAGCCTCTCCTGGAGCGTGGCAGGAGTTGATTCAGATATTATGTCTGTAACTATTATTGATAACAATATCACCTTTACCCTTAAACCTGAGGCATTTGGTGATGATATGATAACCATAATCCTTACTGACAGTCAAGGTCTTTCTGATTCAAAAGATATTTGGGTCAATGTCACATCAATAAATGACGCCCCAATTATATCAGGTATTATCCCAAGCTTCGAGAAAAATGAGGATTCTCCAAACTGGCAATTGGACCTTTCGAGTTACAAATACGATGTGGATAATCTGAGTGGGGAACTATCGTGGCAAATTACGGGATGGGACGTATCACTCTTTAATACCATCAGCTTGGTAGGGGATATCCTTACCTTCGATTTGGCATCAAACGCTTTTGGCAGCGATTTGATAACAATCACTCTTGAGGATTTTGAATATTCAGATTCTCAGATCATCTGGGTCAATGTTACAGAGGTGAATGATGCTCCTGTGATAAGGGGAATAATACCCAGTTTTGTGAGAAATGAGGATGCACCTTCCTGGTCTATGGATTTAACCTCCAACGAAACCGATGTGGAGGACACAAATCCCTCTTCGCAACTAACCTGGAGCGTATCAAACGTGGATTTGAACCTGCTGTCAGTTACAGTCTCTGACAATAATCTCACTTTCACATTAACACCTGATGCCTTCGGTAGTGATGAGATTACAATCATATTGACAGATAGTCAAGGCTCAACTGATTTTCAGAACATATGGGTTAATGTCACATCACAAAACGATGCACCCAGGATTATTGGTGTGATACCAAGTTATGAAAAGGAAGAGGATGCCAATTCATGGAATCTTGACCTTTCACCATATAAATCAGATGCAGATGATCCTGTCTCTACATTGACCTGGAGTATTGTAGGGTGGGATCTCATGCTGTTTAACTCCGTAAATCTCATTGGAGATATCCTGAGTTTTGATCTGGCTTCCAATGCTTTTGGTAACAATGAGATAACCCTAATCCTTGATGATGGGAGCCTTTCTGATAGCCAATCTATATGGGTGAATATCACCTCGATAAATGACGCACCTCAAATATTATACAATATTTTAGATATTCAAAGAGATGAGGATAGTCCAGGTTGGATTCTCGATCTTACTTCATATGAACACGATGTTGAGGATGGCTCCCCTTCCACATCATTAACGTGGAGCATTTCAAATGTTGATTTCTCTTTAATCTCAATTGCGATCTCTGACAACAACCTAACCTTTGACCTCATCCCGAATGCTTCCGGTAAAAATTACATCACAATAACTCTTACAGATAGCGGAGGATTATCAGTCTCACAGCTCATTTTAATCGATATCCTGCCTGTAAATGACGAGCCAATCATCAATTCTGCTTTTCCAAATATCGTTTTGGATGAGGATACAAGTATCACTATCGATTTATCAGGAAACGGAAGTGATGTGGAGGATACACCCTCTCAACTAAAATGGTCTATTTCAGGTGCAAATATGTCTCTTTACTCATGGCAAATAGACCCGGTTTCCAATCTATTCCAAATCATCCCCCTGCCAAATGCATACGGTACAGACACCACGACCCTCACTCTGATCGATACCGATGGTGCAATTGCAGAAAAAACCATTCAGATTGTGATAATTCCGGTAAATGATCAACCATACATTTATCCACAGATTCCTCAAAGCTTTTTCGAAACACTGGAGGATGAGGCGATATCCGTCCTCCTTACAAGCTTTGAAAATGACATAGAGGATAGTGGTGATCTTCTCATTTGGGAAGTGAAAGGAGCTACCTCCTCAATAATAAGGGTAACACTAGATTTGGATAATGATGAACTTTTCATCGTCCCCATGGTTATATTTTCTTCTGAAAACACACAGAATGTAGAAACCCAAATAACACTGATTTTATGGGATTCCGGGGGCCTTTCTGCACAGCAGAATTTAACTGTCAAGATAATTCCAGTGAACAACGCCCCAGTTATTGAGGACCTTCCGGATCTGATGATCAAGTACGATGAATCTTATGTTTTTGATATCTCACCCTATATATTTGATGAGGATACGGATTTAAATGATTTGATTCTCACAACATCCGAGCCTTCTGAAGATGGAGGAAAGGGATACATAGATATCGACGGCCTTAACTTGACCTTGTATTACCCTGTAACGAAAGATACTTTCGCAGTTTTAATTAGAATGTCAGACGGACATCTGTTTGATTATGCCATTATGCAGGTTTCGGTATCTGATCACAGTCCACCGCAAGTGCAGGGTCAGATTCCTGATGTCTATTTTGATGAGGATTCAGGGAAAAATGGAGCATTTAATCTGGATGATTATTTTGGGGGGCAAGAGGAGGGCACTCTCAATTTTACTTATTATCTGGAATACTCTGCTCACGGGGATGACTATATTCTGGTAACCATAAACAATAACAATTCCGTTGATTTTTTCTCAGCAAGGGATTGGTACGGAATAGAGAGGATAACCTTCAGAGCAGAAGATGATTATGGGGCTATAGTGGAGTATACAATCACTGTTACGGTCAATCCAATAAACGACCCCCCAGTCATTTCTGGCCTGCCTGATCAGGAGTGCAAGGTCAATGTGACAAAAGAGCTTGATTTAGATCCTTTCATTTACGATGTTGACACACAAACCGCCTCTTTAATGATCGCAACAGACAGTCCAAATATCATCATCCAGGGACATAATCTGATATTCTCCTATGATGATATCACCATGGAATTTGTGACCATCATGGTCAACGATGGCTTTGCCCAGGACACAATCATGATACAGGTTACCGCCTCAGCCAATCAACCTCCATCTATTTCATCTATTCCGGATCTGATGGTCAAGGGAAGTGATGTGTATCTGTTCTCGCTTCTTCCATATGTAATTGATATCGATAACGATGTAGAGGATCTCACGATATGGACCGATTCACCGTACATCACTCCAAATGCAAAGGACAATATGCTTCTTCAAATAGATTTTCCAACTGAGATGATCGGTTCCGAAGTGACAATAACGATTTTCATATCCGACGGACTGGATTCAAATTCCTCGCAGATGCTAATTAAAATTACGGATGAATTGGTACCGACTTTGATCAGCAATTTACCAAACCTATTATTCGAAGAGGATTTTATTTTTGTCAATGCAATATATCTAAACGACTACTTCCAAAACGCAACAGATTTTGAGTACTTCGGAAATGAGAACGTGATCATCGCAATCGTGGATAATTGGGTGAGCCTATCCGCTGTCGAGAACTGGAGCGGTACCGAATATGTAACCTTCAGAGGGACACTGGGTGATGCTTTCGTGGAAGATACCATCGAGGTGGTGGTAAAGCCTGTAGATGATCCACCTGTGCTTTCCCAGTTGCCTTCTTATAATAAGATGGTAGACGAGATTTGGAACTTGAACCTAATCGATTACATCTACGATATCGATACGCCTGTAACCAAGATGAGCATAAGTGTCGACAGCCCCTATGTTATCCAATATGCCATGAACATCTATTTCCAGTACCAGTCATCCATATTTGACAATATCACTGTAACATTAAGTGATGGCGTGAATATTGTTTCAGGAAATATACTAGTGACTGTCACTGCGGACAACAATCCTCCCACGTATATCGGGCTTTTAAGCACGGCTCGTATTAAACCAGGGGAAATATGGTCCATTGATCTAGACAATTACTTCTATGACAGGGATGGTAACAGGCTTACATTTGTCTGCAATAAAGAGGATATAATCATCAATCCCGTCACCCATATTGCAAGCTGGACACCAAAGGATGAAGATGACGTTTTGGAGGGCGTCGTTTTCACGGCAAGTGACGGATATGAGACCGTGGAGTCCTCACCCATCGATGTGAGAATAGAAAAGGAGAAAGCCGCTCCCTCCTTCTGGGAACAGTACTGGTGGTTATTACTTTTAATAGCCCTGATTGTATCAGTAATAATCGTCGTCGCTATGCTTGGAAGACCCCAGGAGGAGGAAGAGGAAACCAAATACGAGATAGACGAGGATAAGGCCATCTCATATCTTGCAACAAAAGGTGGAGGAGGCAACTATCTTATCAGATCTGAATCCTCTGACAGTGCCTACAAGGTATTTTCTGGATTATTACAGACCGGGTTTGAAGGTCTTTGCATTACCACAAAACCACCTGAGGAATTGACAGATAACTACGAATTAGGCACAGCATGGATAATCAGATTGACACTCAGAGGCCAAAAGGGAGTGGACGGGGAGGGGGGAGAGACGAGAATGATGGGATTGCTAGCCATAGGTGACGAGGAAAGAGGGGATGAAAAATACATGTTCTCATCCAACTTCAACACAATTGTGGAAACAATAGAGGATTTCCTAATGGGCGGGGATCACAAGGTTGTTCTATTGGATGGACTTGAGTACATACTTGGAGGAGAGGAGCTTATCATGTACATAGGCTTCATCGCCTCGGTTAGAGAGAGACTGAAGGATAGAAACTCGTGTCTGCTCATCCCCATTGATCCAAAGACATTGTCAGAAAAGGAAATGAGACTCCTTGAAAGAGAAACAGAGCATCTTGAGAAAGCTGTGGAGGAATTCAAGATAGAAAAAGTTAAGGATTTAGGGGATTTGAGTGTTGCTCATCAAAAGGCGGTAGGGGCAGCAGAAGATTCAGACATTGACGGGGTAGATTTAAAAGATACTTCCCATAGAAATGATTAAAATCCTCCTTTATTCTGAATTTACCATATCCATTTTAATTATTTATAAGAATGATATCTGTTAGTGTAATTGTTATTATCCTTATCAAATTTTACCATCAACCTTGCCTTGTCTTCTTGGATATTATGTGTTGATATTATGATAGTTTCACCATCGATGTCGATGATATTGAAGCTGTTTCCGAAATGGGCTCTTGTTCGAGATGATGAAAAGGTTCCGGCATTCACCATCAAGGTATTGTGTACCCTTACGGCATAAGGAACATGCCTATGTCCCATCAAAATCATGGATACTTCATTTCGTAGTACAAGGTCCAATAAGCCTCCTGCATCATTAATTATATTCTGCTCCCTGCCTGAATTTGGAACTGGAACGATGTGATGATGAAGACCCAATATCTTTATTTTTTTGGAGGATCTTAAGTGTTCCTCCATCCATTGATATTTAACTCTACCTATATGCCCTCCATCCCTATCAGGTTCAGAGGAATCCAACCCCATCAATACCACATCTTCCATTTCCTTGTAAAACCCCAAACCGCCGAAAAACTCTTGGAATAACTGATATCCCAGATGTCTTGCATCATGGTTGCCGGGGATAAGCATTGTTGGGGGTTTTAATTCATCAATCCTCTTTTTTGCCAGTTTATATTCGGAAAGAATCCCCTCCCAGGTTATATCCCCTGTAATGAACACAATATCAGGTTGAGGTTCAAGGGAATTTAATATCCTTTTCCCTTTGTCGAATTTGCTCTCTTTAAACTCGTTGGCTTTTGTGATGTGTAAATCAGATATGTGTGCTATTCTAATGTTATCACCTCAAGGAAAAGATATAGTTGATAGCTATCTCGGAGATATCTGTTGCGTAAAGTCCGGTCCGTCTTACACTTTCGATAACCGATGCCAGTGAAACAACAACATCGCTCTCCTGTTCTCTGATTTTCCTCATTAGGGCATCGCTCATTCGATTCAGTTTGTCGCTTAGATCAATGGCTTCATTTGCCTCATCCAAATTCTCTGAAAAAAAAGCGTTCATGGACTTTTCCAGGATCTTTAGTGAGATTGTGCTTTCCTCTACTATCTCCTTAACGATCTTATCGTCTATTTTCAATCCGTCAAGAAGCAATATACCCTCTGCGATTTTCGTGGCATGATCCCCAATTCTTTCGATGATTCTTGAAATCAGCATATAATTTAAACTCTTTTCACTGGAAACACCTATGCTTTTTGCAATATCGGAATCGTTGAGTATCAGATTGTACTGCTTTGCAATCATCCAATCAAGCCGATTTACATCCCCATCCCGAAGGATCACATCCTTCGCCAGATTCTTTTCCCTTTTTTTAAAAGCGGTTATTGCATCCTCATGCATTGATTTTACCAGAAGGTACATACGTCTAAGTCCTTTTATTTGGGAGAATTCCCCTGGATTGAGAAGGTCCTGTAATACCACACACTTATCATCTTCATCTATTATCTCCGGACCCACCACCATCTTCGTGAAATCCCTTATTGCACGTCTTTTTGTTGGGCCGATGGTTTTCGATCTTATCTCTATAGTGTTGTAACCTGCAATGTACATTCCTATTAGTTTTCTTATGAGATGTTCATCGGTTTCTTTGTCGATTTTCAAAATTTTCTTTCTCGTTACCTTTTCCTTTTTTAACTTGTGGCTTAAAAGAAGCTCCCCGTCCTGCAAAATTGAAACCCAAATTGGATCACCTGCTTTTATTCCCCTTTCCTTTATCCATGGCTTGGGAAGAGAGACGATGTATGTTGAGCCACCAGTTATCTGCACTTTCCTTGATTCCATTGTCTCAACCAAGTTGGGTAAATGTGAGAGAGTATATATACTTAATTACTGATTTATTTAGATTTCAAAAGAGATATATAGATGATTAGATTATGAGAAATAAAATGTCATAAATAAAACCAATTATTCTATATAATGATAATAAATCGCATCCCCTCATGATACCTTAAACAATTAAATACTATCAAATCTATGTAGCCGTCCCAACAATATTGAAAATTGAGGATGATGACTTGCCAATTAAAAGATTTGAATTAACCTCCATTGATGCCAGAAGATTCACAAAATACGGGGAGAAACCAAAGAATATCAGAATCGACCACAACAGCAGTGTAATCCTTGTTTCCGAAATCAACGACAAAGAAGCAAATGTGGATTTTCGGTTTACTGCAAATTATTCCGGACTGGGGATAATAAAAATCGAAGGAAATATGATATACGAGGGCAATGCCTCGGCACTAGTACTACAGTGGAGCACCAAGAACAACATGCCAGATGACGTAGCAAATGAGATACACACAACCATCATGAACAACTGCATTCCCGAGGCCATGTTATTGGCAAGGGACATCAGGCTGCCCCCTCCCATACCCATGCCAAAGGTCAATATTCAAACTCAGAAGAAAAAGGGTGGGGAACCAAAAGGGTACGCGTAATATTCATTTTTGTTATTTAATTTAACAAATCAATTGTGTTTACTTTTAGTAAATTTTAAAAAAAACAGTTTACCTGATATGACCCAGGGCGAATGAACCGATGTTTACACCCTTCTTGCTGTGTGTGTATCGTATCCATGCTCTTGACTGCACATCTCCTATACCTTTTATACATAAGAAGGTCTGCAGCTGCTCCAACTTGAATTCCACAGCACCGTCCATAATAGAGCCCAACATCTGGATATCTGTTTCGGAATGCATTCCTTTCTCTATGATATACATGGCAACTGCCTTGTCCCTTTTTCTTCGACCTGCAAAAGGCTGCAAAAACCTATATGCTATATTCGTGTCAAGATATGCAATCAATGTGGATATGGATCTGAAGGCCAGTCTGTAATATTTATGCTTCTTCTTTAGCTCTTTTGAAATAACATCCAATCCCTTTAAGAGACCCTCATGGTCAGTGGGTTGATCGATGTAAGTGGTGTAGGGATCATCCGCCTCTTCGCCCATGCTCTTGGAATAGGCGTCCAAATATCTGACAAGATCCAGTTTCTCGTACTCCTGGTAACCGGATACCACGAACTCCATTTCTTCTCTTATGTCAAGTGGTGTCTTGTCGGTTATCACCCAAATCGCTGGAATGCCCTTTTTCAGACCCTCGGCAATGAATTGATCCACCACCACCTCCTTGCCAATGAAGGCCTGACCATAAACCAGCACATTTGAACCGAATGGAATGCCCCCGAAGAGGAGATCATCCAATCTTGGATTACCTGTCTTAACCTTCTCGACACTGAGTTCTAACGCTCTCTCCTCCTCTCTTGACTCTATCTCCTCCTCAATTAGGCCCTGTTCTCTTATTCTGAGCTCCTCGGATTTCGCATTTAGATACCTCTCCTTCTTCCTGATATCATCTTCTTTTTCATTGACCTTCTGCTGCAGCTCCTCCAGCCGCTTTTTAAGTTCCATTTCCTTAAGCCCGCCGCCTTCCTTTTTAGCCTGCTCTATTTTTTTCCGCTCCGCCACCAACAGTTTCTCCCTGTATAGCATGTCTTCCTCTCTTCTTAACAATTCATCCTCTTTATATGTCAAGGGCTCCTTTAGCTTCCTTAACTCGTCCTCTTTGTACTTCGCTTCCTCCGTTAACCGCGTAATCTCATTTTCCCTTATCAAAATGGACTTTTCCTTGGAGGCAAGGAGTTTCTCCTTTTCAGCAAATTCCTTTGAAATTTCAGTATCACTCTTACCCCGCCTCTCCAATGCCTCTTTTTTCAGTTGCTCATCGATTTTTGCCTTCTGCACCTCTTCCTCAAGGGCGATG
>CBDVCK010000049.1:0-16634 GCA_965372465.1 uncultured Thermoplasmata archaeon
CTATTGATAGGTAGGTTTCGTAATGCCCGGACTTAAGTGGCAGACCGCAGCAGCCAAAATCCGCAATATCCACAAATTCTATTCCAAATTTATTAGCAACCAATCGGGCAGATACCTCATAATTATGGGCTCGCGAGGGAACTGTGCACCCCAAATAGAGTGCATACTTCATACTTTTCCTCCCGCTATCTTTTCGATACCGGTATTTTTTATTATCTTGGCAGTATCAGTTGCCCTCTCTTCTATAGAGGGGAGATTGAATTTCATGCGCTTCTTGTTGTCAAAATTATCCATTGGAAGGGTTCGTGCATGTTCTTTGAGCAGCTGTATCTTATCATCCAGGGCAGGAGCGGGATAACCATTTGTTGTAGCAATATTCTGGATAGCGCACATAAGATCCGTAACCCCTACATCCTGGGGGCAATATTCATAACATGAATAACATGTGGAGCACATCCAGATAAGTTCGCTGGATAGCAATTCCTGTCGCATTCCATTTAATGCCATCTTGATTATCTTTTGAGGATCATATCTCTCATCTACCTCAAAGACGGGGCATATGCCTGCACATGTTCCGCATTGAAGACACCTCAGTATCTTTTCCCCACCTGTTTGTTTCGCTATTTCATATTTGAAGTTCGGATCCAAATTTACAATCCCATCATCCTGAGCAATCTTTTGATCATGAGATCCTTCATTCATATGTATCCCCCAATCATATTGATTTTTAAATCCCAGAGGGTTTTACCTGGAAACTCATTCCCACTGATACCCTTTTGTTTCAAATTGGCTTATTTCAGTTGTCAACCATTTTTCAAGGGCTTCTGTTCCACCTTTTAATAATTTATCTAGCTCCCCGGTATCCTCAATTTTTATCTTTACCAACCATGAGTCGTATGGGTTCGCGTTTATCTTCTCAGGATTATCCACAATGTCCTCATTAATTTCCACTATTTCACCAGATACAGGTGATTCGAGTTTACCTGCCCATTTACCGCTACTTAATGTTCCAAAAGCTTCTTCTTGAGTAACGATATCTTCTTCATCAAGTAGTTCTACGCTTTTTATGGGGCCTGCAAGTCTCTCACCAAAATGATCGTATCCGATCTCTGCAATGTCACCTTGTATCTTTGCCCAGCAGTGTCCTTTGTTGTAGAACAATTCATCTGGCATCTCATATTTTCCAATTTTCACATTATCACCTCTATCAATTTTTTTTCAAAATATTGTTGGTAGACTGCATTAAACCACCTTTCCAACAAGTTCAGTGATATCCATAATATCCAAGTTTATTTCTCCTCCACCATTTGTGGATAGCCTCTTTTTCTTCTCCTGGATGGCATTACTGAGCCCGTATCTGCAATTAGGGCAACTGGATACAAGGATATCGGCATCCGTCTCCAGTACCTCATCTATTTTCTTTAGTGATATGTTCATTGCCAGCTCAGGTTCCAATGAACTTAATCCACCACCATTCCCACAACAATTACAATTAGTTTTGTTATCATCCAATTCCATTAGAGTTATTCCCGGGATACTCTCCAAAATTTTTCTAGGGGGTTCATAAATACCGGATAATCTCCCTAACTCGCAAGGGTCATGATAGATGACCTTTTTGTCCAATGACTTTTTATAAGATAATTTTCCGGAATCGATAAGATCTACCAAAAATTCTGTATAATGAAGAACCTTAAAATCAGGTTTGGTGGCGTATTTGGGATAGATTTCAGAAAAAGTACGATAACACCCCGGGCAGCATGTAATCAGGGTGTCCGCACCAGTTGCCTTCACGGCTGCTAGATTATGTTCTGCACTATTTTGAAACGTCTCGGATTTACCCTGACCTGTTGTCCCAAGTATATTTCCACAGCACCACTCATCCTTAAGGACCGTATATTTAACATCTGCCTTTCGTAATATCTTTAGTCCCGAATTCATTATTTTGATAAGTAAATATGATGATACACATCCCACAAAAAATACTACATTAGCCCGCTCTGGGAGCTTATACTTCTTAATCAATAGTTCATTTCTATCCGCTACAGGTCCGGATTCAAACCCACTGACATAAGGACTGTGATATTTTTCGATAGTGGATCTCATGGCTTTGATGACCTCAGGGGGTTCGATATTATTTATGTAAAACCAGTCCCTGACCTTCTCCCAAATTTCATATGGTTTGTTATTTACATGGCACACCTGTTCACAAGCACCACAGTTGGTGCATTGATATATCCTTTTGATTAACTCGTCGTTGATCTCTATTTTTCTACGAAGTATCCTATCCAAGATGCTTTTTTGGGTCAATTGTTTAATATAGAAAATCTTACCTCTTGGCGAGGCCGACTCCCATCCAACTTCCTTGTAGATAGGGCATGTGGATGTACAATAACCGCACTGTAAACAAGAGTAAATATCCTCTGTTATACCTTCTATCTTTACCTTCATGCTGGCACCCCTTTATCTTTGGTCATAAGATGCTTGATATTTGCCATGACATTCATCCCCAGATTCAGTGCAAAGGGCGGCAATGGAATACCGAAGCGGGTCATTCCTTCAGTGGTTTTTCCAGGGTTCATGATATCATACGGGTCCATTGAGGCCTTCATATCACGCATTGTATCCCATCCGGGACCGTACATCTTTTTGAGATTTCCTGGGAAGAAGAGGCCCAAACCAGCAGGTCTGCCCCCGTGTTCAAAGGCTAAATCCCCCAATTTCTTGATAAATGAGAGGGATACCATGTTCCGAATCAATTTGCGTTCGTCTGAGAGATAATAGGGCATAAAGACCGCCGTGTTTCTATCGCTCACCATGCCTGTAATGGCTGCCCTTAGTTTCATTTTCTTGATAAGTTTGTAGGTGGCGTTAATCATACTGGGCATTCTTGGAATAGGAACGAATAACTCCCCAAGGGTAGCTGTGGGTCCAGCCCTCTTAGTGCGGAGTTCAAAAAATCGTTCGTCCCATTCGTGTCTCGCAGTCTCTTTTTCTTGTTTCACACCTTTTTGCTTGTTGACGATCCCATCGAGTGTTTTTTCCTCGATGTCCAAGATGGATTTATCCCCTTCCAAAGTGATGTTCAACATGCCCCCTTCTTCGGGTCCATGTTTTGACATCCCCACTTCCTTTAAGAAGTCGAAGTGATATCTGTCCAAAAACGAAATATGAAAGGGTCTAACGGTGGTGAGGGTTATGTTTCTCACCGTCTCTGAGAGTCCATTCAAATCGGTAAACGAATATGACAGCGGTCGTAGGTCCTCGGGGGCGGGATAGATTCTGAGGGTTGCCTTGGTTATCACTCCGAGTGTTCCTTCGGCACCAAAAAACACTTTGTTGAGATCATATGATCCTATACTTGAAGCCTTTAGATTTCCAGTCTCAACTATTCTCCCGGTGGGGAGCACGATCTCCAGGGATTTCATATGGTTCCCCGCTGAGCCGTACTTATAGGTGCCGACACCAACCCCGCCTGTATTGATCCATCCGCCTACAGTTGCTGCCATTGCACTGCTGGGATATGAGCCTATTATGTAACCACTTTTTATTAGATTATCGTGAAGCATTTTCCAGGTAATGCCTGTTTCTACCGTAACCATAAGGTTTTCCGAATCTAGGGCCAGTACCTTGTTCATACTTGTGAGGTCTATTACTATGCCCCCTGCAATGGGCATGGCCCCACCCAAACCCCAACTGCCCCCTCCTCTGGGTACAATTGGGATGCCCTCCTCGCAAGCGATCTTTACTATCTCTGCGACCTCTTTTGCACTATTGGGTTTCACCACAAGATCCGGCATCATTTTAAATCCCAGTTCCATCATTTTCGGAAGGGATGCTAGATCATGGCTGTACAGCCGTCTTTCGAAAGGGTCGATTCTCACCCTGTCCTTATCTGTAATCTTAATAATCTCTTCATATATATCGTTTGAAATACTCCCCATTTCGTAATCACCATGCTGTAATTCATTGATTTCATGTCGTTATTTTCATCTTAAATCGCATTTTTTTATATTTCTTCATCGTTAATGCATAATTTATGCGTTTCATTTCGTTTGAAATTTAATCAATTTCGTCATCATAATATCCATATTCGTCAATTATTTATAATCTTTATTCTTAAATCGGCATTATTCCAACGCTTTTCGTCATATATGTATACCTTAATAGTTTTTATATTTAACGGTTTAATTAATATTCATTAAATTGCAGATTACCACTTGATTTTGGAGCCATCTAACAAAAACTCGATGCAACAAAAACTAATATGATGAATACTTTAAGGGGGATTTGTGAGATAGAATGGCAGAGAATACTGATGAAATAAAAGAGATCAAGGCCCATGTAAAGACCATGTGGGACGGTGGCATCAAGACCACGAGCCTTATCAGGGGATTCGAAATTGAGGCCGATGCTCCCAAGTGGAAATGGGGAACCAATTCCGCGCCTGCTCCCGGGGAGATTTTTTTGGCAAGCATAGGTGCATGTTTTACGTCAACCTTTACGAATTGCGCCCAGGAAAGAGGGGTCATATTGGATGGTGTAATTACAGATATGAGGGCAATTATTGATCATGAGATGAGCGGGGGCAGGGAAAGGTTCAAGCTAATCGAGATGGACTTAAAAGCCCATGCACTAGAGAAGTACAGGAAAGATCTGCAGATGTGTTTTGAGAATGCAAAATCCAGGTGCCCTTTGACAAATGCAGTTAAATGCGATATGGAGATCACCTATAATTTTATCGGGGAATGAGGGAAGCTCGATAATTTATTTTTAACTCCCTGTTCTTTTCAAGCTGTCTAAATTCGCCATTTTTTTTTCGAAATCTACCAGCCAAATTATATATAACGTAAATGCAATTACACTGACCATACGAGGCAATGGAGGGAGTAGTAGAATAAAGGAGAGTAAAAGCATTCAAATCAAGTATTTGTAATGCTCTCTGTTGTAATGATACTCCTTGTTAATATGAGCGTCGAGGTGGGGTGCAATGACAGGATTTGCAAAAGCAAATCGTGGCACATGTTGTGTAAACGAAGTGAGCACAATTATGTGACACAAATACCAATAATCCCGAAGGCAGGGAGGAGGTGAATTGAAAATGAGAGAGAAAATAATCGGAATGTTGACGTGTGTACTTTTGGTGACTTCATTTGCCGTTTTGCCAATAACAACAAACGTGGATAGCATCGATCTGGGTGAATATATGTATTTTCAGATGCCGGATCCCATGGGTTGGGACGTGAATGCAACTCAATCGAATATAATGGCTGAGGACTTTGAATGTACCTTGACCGGACTTATAGTGGGAATCGCTCTGTGGGGTTCATGGGAAAATGACGAGGTTGGCACTATAACCAATTTTCACCTGAGCCTTCACGAAGACATACCTGTAGATACTACTGCCACTCCTCCGATTCTTTATAGCAGGCCAGGGATTCAGCTTTGGGACTTTGATACAGGACCTGTAGTTGCTGACGAAGCATACAGTGGGTTACAGGGCTGGTATGACCCTTCTGTTCCCGAGTGGGAATATGATAATCATAATCTTTACTTCCTGTATGAAATCACCATCCCCGACACTGTGGCATATCCACAGGTATTCGGGACCATCTACTGGCTGGACGTTCAGGTCACAACTGTGGACGGCAACTGGGGCTGGAAGACAACAAACGCTCAAGTGCGGGATGATGCGGTTTATGGAACATGGGATAGCGCCCTCCCCGATGACCCCAATTCAATCGATTGGCATGAACTGATAGAGCCCGAGGCCCCCTTCGACTCGCTAGATATGGCCTTTGGACTTATCACAAAAGCACTACCACCGCCTATCGTCACGGCAGATATTAGCATCAGCCCAGGTACATTGAACGTCAGGTCAAATGGCAGGTGGGTAACTGCCAACGTCCAACTACCGGAAGGTTACGATGTCAGAGACATCGAGTTGGATTCACTTGCCCTGAACGGTGTAATTCCTGCAGATTGGGGTAAAGTAACGGGTAAAAAACTCATAGTGAAATTCGACAGACTTGAGGTGGAAGATACGCATCAGGTTCACATCGAATTGTTAGCTTTGGAACTGAGTGGTAATGTAGGTGGCCTAAAATTCCAGGGAAGCGATACCATAAAAGTGATAAATCCGGGACATCCGAACCTAAGCGATTATATAGACATAGACGGTGATAGTGAGTTCGAGACTATCGTGGAAGATCCCAACCTAGGTCCGTCCCAGTCCTATACTCAGGATTCGGATAGCGATGGAGATCCTGATACAATTATAGTGGGTATGTCGGGAGTTACAAGGAGCACAGACACAGACGTAGATAACGACGGCGAGCTTGAAATTGTCCTTGAGGATCCCAACCTGCATCCGTCTCTGTCGTACACCATAGATTTGGATGGTGATGGAGACCCTGACATCGTTGTAACAGGTACTGGATAGAACGTACATCCCAACTATTCAACCTTCTTTTTTCTTTTTTTTATTGATTGTAATCCTTCTTAAACCACAACCCACATCAAAACTGCACACATCACGATGTTGTAGTTTGTGGCAACCATTACAACCTTCAGACTTTTCATGGTATTAGCGGGGTCCTTGACCAACGGTACAATGCTCAACCAAAAGATAACTGAAATCGCAATCATAACGATTACGAAAATCAAGGTATTGGGGATGAATAAGGAAAGATAGAGCGCAAATATCAAGGTAATTGCGGAAAACACCACACTGGACAATACAACTCCTTTGGGTTTCGGTCTCCCTATGAAAATCTTGGCGACATTAATGGCCCAGGGCAAGGTTAGAATATGGAAAGCTTGCCACGATGCATATACCAGGTACAGGATCCAGGGTATAGGTGAAGTAAAAAGAGTATCAGGAGAGTATGCAACCCATCCTCCTATTCCAATCAAGGCAGGTATTGGTGACAGTATCAGATAACCTATCCTGTCCCTGAGAAAAGGGTAAATTGTTCCAAGTCCCAGAGCAAAAAGCTCCACAACTACAAGCTGCCAGTTGAAGACAAGGTAAGAAAGTACTATGCCAAAGGAGGCAAGTAAAATTGCGTAAAGTGCGGCGTTCTTCCTTGAAATGGTTTCCGTTGGAAGGGGCCTTTCCGGCCATTTTTTCTTGTCGATTTCTTTGTCAATTGTATCGTCGACTGTGTGCTCTGCTGCCGACAATGCATAGACTGCGATAAAACCCAGTATAATTGTATCAAGCGATGGTAACTTTCCAAGAGCCAAAAATCCTGCTGCAAGAAACATGAGTGGCCCCATGATTGCGATTGCGGGTCGCTGAAGGCATATAAAACCCAGGAGTTTGTTTTTGAATGAGGTTCCCTTGGGTATACCCTGGCCGTACAGGATTCCCATAATTTTAATAATCGAAGAAATTCCTTCAACAATGGTTGTGGAATCGGTTTTACTGGGGTTTTTTTTCAATCAAGTCCCCATTTAATTTTTAATATGAAGAGCGCCATGTACATTCAATTATAAATTTTTGACGGTAACAGATAATATCCATGAAGATATAATTGGATATTTTGTATCGAATCATTAATATATGTCGAATTTAGACATAATTATTGCGAATTTTGAACAATCAAGTAGCGAAATTAATATATATATTTAATGGATTATGTCTTGTATATTGTTGATTATAGTAATGGCTTTGACCTAAATCGAGAGAATTAGAACTCAATCTTGTAATATTAAGGCCAAAATGAAATCCTAGGTGAATTTAATTGAAAGGAGCATTAGTTATTGGGGGCGGGATTGCAGGCATCCAGGCATCGCTGGATCTTGCCAACTCCGGAATCAAAGTATATCTTGTAGAACGTTCCCCCAGTCTCGGCGGGAGAATGGCACAGCTTGACAAGACATTTCCCACAAACGACTGTGCCATGTGCATTTTATCACCAAAACTTGTGGAGGTTGCCCGTCATCCCAATATCGAATTGCACACTCTTTCAGAGGTAATCAATGTTGAGGGTGAAAAAGGGGACTTTTTTGTAACCATAATGAAACACCCCCGGTATGTGGATGAAAGTAAGTGTGTTGGTTGCGGGATATGTGCAGATAAATGCCCAGTAAAGGTCCCCAATGAATTCGATAAGGATCTATCGATTAGGAAGGGAATTTATGTTCCATTTCCACAGGCAGTTCCATTGAAATATACAATAGATCATGACAACTGCATCTACTTCAGATTGAGGAAGAAGCCTATTATAGATAAAAAGGGAAGGTGCATGCTCTGTGTCAAATACTGCGAGGCAAAGGCCATAGATCATGAGATGGAACCCGAGGAGCAGCATCTCAATGTTTCAGCAATAATCGTTGCCACTGGATACGATCTGATCGACCCGAAGATCAGAAGCGAGTACGGTTACGGTCATTATGAGAACGTCATAACCTCCCTGCAGTTCGAGCGTTTGCTTTCAGCCTCGGGGCCCACGAACGGAAAGATAGTGAGGCCCTCGGATAACACTCCCCCAAAGAGCATAGGTTTTGTCCAATGCTACGGCTCCAGAGATCTGCATAAAGGGTGTAAGTACTGCTCCCGTGTATGCTGCATGTACACAATGAAGGAAGCTATGCTTGCAAAAGAACATGACAGCGCTTTGGAGAATCTCTATGTCTTCTATATGGACATCAGGGCGTACGGCAAGGGATTTGAGGATTATTTCACAAGGGCAAAAAAGGATGTGAACTTCTATCGCGGCAGGCCTGCAAAGATAAATGAGGATCCCCTCAAGAAGGACATCATAATACGGGTTGAAAATACAGAGAAAGGCGAAACCGAAAGGATTAGAACCAATCTTCTCGTGCTCTCATGTGCAATAGTTCCTTCAAAAGGAACTGATAAACTTGCCCAGACCCTTGGTGTGGAATTGGATGAGAGCGGATTTTTCAATGGGATCGGTGACGGCGGCGTGTTGACATCAAGAGACGGTATCTACGTTTGCGGGGCAATCGAAGCTCCCAAGGATATTCCAGATACCGTGGCCCAGGCTTCAGGGGCTGCAGTAAAGGCAATGCAACAGCTTTTTAAGGAACGAACACGAGAAGTGAGTGTAGAGGAGATTGAAGAGGTAAAAGAGGAAGTAAGAGAAACACTTGAAGAGCCGAGAATAGGTGTGTTTGTTTGTCACTGCGGGACAAATATTGCAGGGGTTGTGGATATAGAGGACGTTGTGAACTATGTAAGAACATTACCTGATGTGGTTTACGTCGTGAACAACACCTATTCATGTTCAGACGATTCTCAGAAAAAAATAACAGAAGCAATAAAGAGTGAAAATTTAAACAGAGTAATAGTTGCCGCCTGCTCCCCCAGAACCCATGAACCCATTTTCAAGGATACCTGCAAAAAGGCAGACCTCAATCCATATCTTTTCGAAATGGCAAACATACGAAATCAATGTTCATGGATCCACAGTTCCGAGAAGGACAAGGCTACAACCAAAGCAAAGGATCTTATTAGAATGGCAGTTGCCAAGTCCCGCCTTCTGGAGTCTTTGGAAAAATTGGAAGTTGAGGTTGGCAAGCAAGCCCTGGTAATCGGTGGAGGGATTGCGGGAATCTCAAGTGCCCTGGACCTTCTAAATCAGAACTTTTTGGTTCACCTCGTGGAAAAAACACCGTTTTTGGGAGGACAGGTTGCTGAGCGTTCCTATCTCAGCCCCTGGGAAATCGAACCCTCCGAGCTGCTTGAAGGAAAATATCAGGCTTTGCACGACAACCCCAATATAGATATTTATCTCAATTCCGAGCTTTCTGATATCAAGGGCTTTATTGGGAAGTTCGAGGCTAGATTGATTGTTAAACCAACAGGCGTGAATGAGAACTGCGATGCTTGCGGGAAGTGCGAATCGGTTTGTCCTATAGTCGTGGAAAAAGTGTATAACAATATCCCAAAACAAAGAAAAGCAATCTACACGAAGAGGAACTCCTATCCAAAAAGGTACACCATTGATTTTCACAACTGCAACGACTGCGGTAAATGTGTTGAGGTCTGCACAAAGAATGCCATAGATTTGAATCAAACTGTCAAGAATATGGATGTCAATGCTAGCACCATCATCCTTGCCATCGGTTCGGAGCTATATCAACCAGAGGAGGGAGAGTTCGGATATGAAAGAGACACAACCAGTGAAGAATCTGCTGTCATCACCAATGCAGAGCTTGAGCATCTTATAGGTGAAGACGAACTGATGATTAATGGCAAGAAGCCGGAAACGGTGGCTTTTTTTCACTGCGTGGGGTCAAGAAATGAGGAATTTGGCTGCTCCCGTTACTGCTGCCAGGTAACGATAAAACAGGCGCTGGAACTGAGGAAAAAAGGCATAGAGGTATTTTCTTTCTACAGGGATGTAAGAGCCTTTGGAAAGGGTGTGGAGGAGCTGTATCAAGAGGCGCGGAACAAAGGAGTAATATTCTTTCGATACGAACCTGAAAGTAAACCCGAGGTTGTCAAAAAAGACGGTAAACTTTTCATCAGATTTCACGATAAACTCTTTGGTAAGTCGCTATTGTTAAAGGTCGATGCCGCAATATTGTCAGTGGGGATGAGGCCAAGACCCGATACAAAAACCATCCAGTCATTGCTTAAAACCCCTTTGAGCTCTGAGGGATACTTCCTTGAGAAGCATCCGAAACTGGCGCCCCTGGAATCAAACACCGACGGCATCTATTTATGCGGATGCGCTCAGTATCCAAAGAGCATCGTGGATACATTGGCCCAGGCAAGCGGTGCCGCTGCAAAAGCCTCGGTACCCATGGGGGCGGGAAGGGTCATTACAGAGGGCATACCCTCGGTTGTGAACGATTCGGCCTGCAGGGGTTGTGGAGATTGCTTGGAAGTATGCCAATACAATGCCATCACTCTTGAAAAGAAGGAGGGAATCAAGGTTGCCGCAATTAACGAATCCCTCTGTAAAGGCTGCGGAACCTGCGCAACTGTCTGCTGCAACGGGGCAATCAAACCCCGCAATTTCACTGACAGGCAGATAATTTCACAAATCGAGGTTCTGGGGGTGGATGAGTGGTAGAATCGAAACCCTCGGAAAAAAGTGATATGATGCCTGATTATAATCCCAGATTCATAACCTTCACCTGCAACTGGTGCTCATATGCAGGAGCAGATCTGGCAGGTGTGAGCAGGGTTCAGATGCCCACCAATTTCAGGATAATTCGATTGATGTGCTCTGGTAGAATAGAACCGGTCTATGTTCTCAAAGCCCTGAAAAGCGGTTTTGACGGTGTTCTTGTTACAGGCTGTCATATGGGAGATTGTCATTACCTCAAGGGCAATGAGAATGCAAAGAAGAAGATCGAGATGACCTTTGAATTGTTGAATATCTTGGGTGTGGAAAAGGAAAGGCTCAGACTGGAGTGGATATCAGCCTCCGAGGGTACAAGATTTGGCGAGGTAATTGAAGAGTTTACCGATACCCTAAGAGAACTGGGACCCAGCCAGTTAAAGGGGGGTGAAGCATGAGCTCCACCCTTCAGGAGATCGTCAAGGGCACCAATGCATACTATTGTCTGGAATGCGGAAAATGCACGGGAATATGCCCCATCTCAAGGGTATTTGACGACTACTCTCCCAGATTCAATGTGGAGATGGCCCTGGAAGGATTGGGAACCGAACTTGAATCAGACAATTCGATCTGGACATGTTTGACCTGTGGAAGCTGCAGCGATAGATGTCCCTCAACTGTGAAATTTCCGGAGTTCATAAGGGGTGTCAGGGCCAAGGCCAGATTGGCAGGCAATGAAGGGAAGTGCTCCCAGGCAGGAACATTGCATCTTCTAATGGATATGATGGCCAATCCTAAGCTTTCCCAGAATCGCACTTATTGGGTTCCGGATGACGCAAAGGTATCAAAGAAAGGAGATGTACTGTACTTTACTGGCTGTCTTCCCTATCTTGAAGTTATATACAAAAATATTGGTGCGGACAGCCTGAACATTGCAATGAGTGCACTCAGGATTCTGAACAAGACAAATATATCCCCTGTTATTTCAAATGACGAGAGATGCTGCGGACACGATCTGCTGTGGACGGGAGATTCTGAAGGTTTTGAGAAACTTGCAAAATTGAACATGAATTACATCAAGGAAAGTGGAGCAAAGACCATTGTCACCACATGCCCTGAATGTTTCAGGACACTGAATAAAGATTATCCCGAATACATGGGTAATCTCGATTTCGAAGTTGTGCACATCTCGCAGTTCATCGAGGATTTAATAAACAATGGTAAACTAAAATTCCCGGATCAAACACAGGATATTCAAAAAGTCACATACCAGGACCCGTGCAGGCTTGGACGGCATATGGGCATCTACGATTCTCCGAGAAATGTGATATCAAGCACTTCCAACATAAAGATGGTGGAAATGGAAAGAAACAGGGAAAGTGCCCTGTGCTGCGGTGTTTCGGCATGGACGAACTGCAAGAGCCATTCCAAGCAGATGCAGATCGAACGGATGATGGAAGCAAAGGCAACAGGTGCAGATATCCTTATGACCACATGTCCGAAATGCAATATTCACCTGAAGTGCTCAGTGCATAATGAGGTACCGGTGGATAGGGACAAGGTGGCAATCGAGATTATGGATTTTACGGAAATTGTGAGCAAGGCTCTTGATGAGGAGGGTGGTTCTCGTGGCAACTGATGCCCTAATAATCGGAGGTGGAATTGCAGGCATTCAGGCATCTCTGGATCTTGCTGATAAGGGTATATCCGTCCATTTAATTGAAAAAGAGCCCAGTATCGGCGGAAGAATGGCCCAGCTGGACAAGACATTCCCAACTAACGATTGCTCGATTTGCATTCTTTCTCCGAAGATGGCAGATTGCTATGCACATGACAATATCAATGTTATGACCTATTCGGAAATAAAAGAAGTTACAGGTTCTGCAGGTGATTTCAAGGTCAAGGTTCTCAAAAAGGCACGATATATAGAAATGGAGAAGTGCAACGGATGCGGGGATTGTATCGATGTATGCCCTGTGAGTGTTCCAAATGCCTTTGACATGAATCTGGGTCAGAGAAAGGCAATATACATTCCATTTCTTCAGGCTGTACCCAAAAAGATGACAATCGATAAAAAAGGAATACCCCCGTGTCAGGCCACATGTCCTGCAGGTGTTCATGCCCAGGGCTATATTGCATTGATTTCCCAGGGCAAGTTCAAGGAGGCCCTCGAGCTTCACAGGGAGTTCAATTGCTTGCCCTTGATCTGCGGAAGGGTTTGTCCCCATCCTTGCGAGGATCAATGCAATCGGGGGGAGGTTGATTCCCCAATTGCAATTGCTTCGCTTAAACGTTTTATGGCTGATTATGAACTTGAACACAGGGAGGAAGATGTGGAGCCTTTTGAGAGAACCGGTGATAAAAAAATAGCTGTAATAGGTTCTGGCCCTGCGGGTCTTTCCTGCGCATATTATCTTGCAAAGCTTGGTCATGCTCCAACGATTTTTGAGGCATTACCTGTAGCCGGGGGAATGCTTGCCGTTGGTATTCCGGATTACAGGCTGCCAAAGGACATCCTTGAAGCAGAGATTGATTTCATAAAAAACAAAGGTGTGGATATTAGATTGAATACCAACTTTGGAAAGAATATAACTTTTGATACCCTGAAAAAAGAAGGATACGATGCAGTATTTTTAGGAATTGGTACACATGCCTCTAAAAAACTTGCCATACCCGGAGAGGAACTGGAAGGGGTCATACCAGGTGTCAAGTTCTTAAGAGAAGTCAACCTGGGCAGCAAGGTCACCACAGGCAAAAAGGTAGCAGTAATCGGTGGCGGAGATGTTGCAATAGATGCTGTAAGAGTCGCACACCGAATGGGTAGTGAAACTTTTCTGATATACAGGCGAACGAAATCAGAGATACCTGCCCATGAATCCGAGCTCGCAGCAACAGAAGAAGAGGGCATCAAGATAAATTATCTCACCCAGCCTGTTAAAATACTGGGCAAGAAAGGCAGGGTTGTTGGAATCGAATGCATTAAAATGAAGCTTGGTAAACCTGACGAGTCCGGCAGGAGAAGACCGGTCCCAGTAAAGGGTTCGGAGTTCACAATAGAGTGCGATTGTGTAATGCCTGCAATCGGTCAAAGCACTGACTCCGCCCTGTTAAAGAAACTCGGTCTGAATGTATCAAAATTCGGAACCATTATAGTTGATGAGATAACACATGCCACAAGCTTACCAGGAGTTTTTGCAGCAGGTGATGCCGTATCCGGTCCCGCCACAGTTGTATCTGCAGTGGGAGCGGGAAGAAAGGCGGCAGCTGCAATGGATGCATATCTTCAAGGGGAAAAAATCCAGGGTGAAACAGAAGTTGTGGATATCGTGGATTTCGAGAAACTGGAATTAAAAGAAGATGTGGAAAAAAAGGAAAGGGCAAGCCAATCCGAGCTTCCCCCGAAAGAAAGGGAAGGTAACTTCAAAGAGGTGGTATCCAGTCTTTTGGAGGAGGAGGCAAAATCCGAAGCAGAACGCTGCCTGAACTGCGGTGTCTGTTCAGGATGTCATCAATGCATCAAGGCCTGCGGTTTGGGGGCAATCGATTACAAACAAAAGGATGAGATAGTGGAACTTTCTGTGGGTTCTATTATCGTTTCAATCGGGTTTGAAACCTACATGCCCTACGACATGCCAGAATACGGTTACGGCAAGCACGATAATGTTATCACCGCAATGGAGTACGAGAGATTGATTTCAGCTGCAGGTCCCACCAAAGGGCATCTCAAGAGAAAATCCGACGGAAAGCGGCCAAAGAAATTGGCTTTCATACAATGTGTGGGCTCAAGGGACATATCAAATAATCGATCATACTGCTGTAATGTATGCTGCATGCATTCAACAAAGGAAGCAATTCTGGCAAGAGAGCATTATCCTGATATCGAATCCACCATATTTTACATGGATATGCGAGCAATTGGCAAGGGTTTCCAGGAATATGTTGACAGGGCTGAGAAGGATTATGCCGTGAGATACATCCGCTCGAAACCCGGCATTATAGAACAGAACCCTGACACCAAAAATCTTGTCATTTGGTATGATGATACAAGGGAGCGCAAATTAAAGAGCCTGGAGGTGGACATGGTGGTTTTGGCAACCACGCTGCTTCCCTCGAAAGGTGCCAGGACGGTAGCAGAGATTTTGGGTATAGATCTGGATGAATTCGGATTTTTCAAATCACAGGATTCGCTATTTGCACCAATGGATACCAATGTGGAAGGCATCTACCTGGCAGGATATTGTCAGGCGCCAATGGACATTCCGGAGGCTGTGGTCCAGGCTTCGGGATCAGCTGCAAGAGCTGCTGAGACTATTACCATAAAAGGTTGATTCAGATGAAAGAGGGTGAAGATAAAAGGAATTTGCAGACCTCAAAAGAGGTCACAAAAAATAATTCACAGGATGACGAGGTCAGAATAGGTGTCTTTATCTGTCACTGCGGGACAAATATCGCAGGCTGGATCGATGTGGAGAAGGTGGAGGAGTATGCGAAAAAATTGAAAAATGTTGTGCATGCAGAAAGAAATCTTTACACCTGTGCCGACGACGGTCTTTCATCTATCAGGGATTCTATTACAGAGCACAAACTTAACAGGGTGATCGTTGCCTCCTGCACGCCCCGCACACATGCACCCCTGTTCAAAAGGAACTGCAAGGAGGCGGGACTCAACCCCTACCTATTCGAGTTCGTAAACATAAGGGAGCAGTGCTCATGGGTGCACATGACCGAGCGCGCAAATGCAACCGAAAAGGCAAAGGGATTGATTCGGATGGGTGTTGAGAGAGCCGCACTCTTAAGGCCCCAGGAAGAGGAGGAGATTACTGTTATTCCAGAAGCTCTGGTCATAGGTGCTGGTGTTGCAGGAATTACGGCCTCTCTGAGCCTTGCAAATCAGGGTTTTTCTGTTCATCTTATAGAGAAGAAGGAAAAAATCGGCGGCATGATTAACGATTTGTATAAGATTTACCCCAGAATGATTAGGGCCTCCAAAGCAATGGAGGGACTAAAACAAAAAGTTGAGAATGAAAAGCTTATCACTATTTACCTGTCAACCACCATGACCGCTTTGGAGGGATATATCGGCCACTATGAACCAACAATCAAAACCAAGGATAAAGAGCAGAAACTCAAGGTGGGAACAATAATTCTTGCAACAGGTGCCAATGTCTACGAGCCAAAAGGATTTTACGGCTATGGAGAACTTGAGAACGTGATTACACAGATGGAGCTGGAGGGACTTTTAAAGGCTAATGATACAAAGGATTTTGGCGATGTGGTCATGATCCAGTGTGTGGGATCCCGTGGAGAGGAAGTGTCGTACTGCTCAAGGATATGCTGCTCAAACGCCGTCAAAAACGCTGTCCTGCTCAAGCAAGCCAATCCCGAGGCTAATGTCTCGATACTTCACAATGGTCTTCGGGTGTATGGTGTGGAATACGAAGAACTCCACAGACGGGCGAGAGAGCTTGGGGTAAGGTTCAAGAAATATTCACCGGATAAAAGACCCGAGGTTGTCAAAGGCGATGAACTACTAGTCAAATTCTATGATGAACTCCTTGGAAAGGACCTTGAGTATAGGACCGATTATGTGGT
>CBDVCK010000050.1:0-16627 GCA_965372465.1 uncultured Thermoplasmata archaeon
TATCAGGAGGAAAAGGAGGGGACAATACTCCTGCGGCTTCAAGTACGGTTGGGGGGGATGGTGGTGTGGGAATCCTGGTATATTCCATGGGTATTGTTAGTTCAGAAGCAATCATAACCTCGTCTACTATTACCGGTGGGACCGGTGGAGATAATTGGGTTGATGGTGGTGGTGGAGGAAGCGGGGGCAGTGCATTGTTTTCCACAGGAGGTATAGGGTCCAGTGACTTTTCAGATCTGTTTGGGGGGAAAGGAGGAGACAACTTTGGCCCAAATGGCGGTGGAGGAGGTGGCAGATATGGAGTGGGATTCTCGAGTTCTGTGAATTGGGCGATTAACGAAGGTAATATCACTGGTGGTAAAGGAGGCGACAATTACGAGCCCACAGGCGGGGGAGGTGGTGGAGGCTCTGCTATATATATATCATTAAGTGATACCGTCGAATTAAACAGTATAATTTCCATTGAGGGCGGGAACGGAGGAGATGCCCCAACTGGAAATGGCGCACCTGGTGATGCATCCCAATCCACAATCTATGCCCAGAACTCGAATAACGTGGATATCATCGGTAATAACATAATCGCAGGTTCTGGAGGATTCAATCCCCTTTCAGGGTTATATGGTTTGAATGGCACTTATTGTTTATATGGCACTAATCTGGGTATATCCAACAGCATTGAAGGAAATGATATCACAACCGATAATACGACGGGTAATACATACGGGATATTTCTTAATCCAGCTACTGCTACTATATCGGACAATGACATCTACGAAAATAATATCGGGATAGCTGTTGTAAATTCGGATCCTATTGTAATTGGAGGAAACAATAGGATATTCGACAACAATATCGGTATCTATCTCTCAAATTCCGATGCAATTGTCGAAAGCAGCTCTATAATCAACTCGGGCTCTTGGAGTGTTTATTGCATTGGAGGATCCTCTCCTGAATTATTCAACTCCACATTGAAATCATCACCAGGAGGTAGAGACTTCTATATTAATGGCGATTCTCATCCCAGAACACTGAACACGACATTTGACAAGGACAGGACAATTTATGGGGATACTCTCTCAAACCTCACCGTGGACTGGTACTTGCATGTGAAGGTGGTAGATACAAACTTCATTGGTGTGGGCGGTGCCACAGTCTGGATAAATGATACAACAGGGAAGAATATCGATATCCGCACCACCGATGGTCAGGGATGGACTTATTGGGTAGTTGTAACCGAATACGTTGAGCAGGACTCAGATGGAGATAATTTTGGTGAGAAGAAGTACTATACCGCCCATAACCTCACAGCCTGGGAAAGTGGAAGATTCGGAAATAATCTCGCAAATATGAGCAAGAGCAGGACCATTATGATAATGCTCGAGGGTATGGGTTTTGAAATATTCCTGAATAAAGGATGGAACATGATCTCCATTCCCATGAACCAGACAGACACTTCATTGACAAATGTCCTTTGGGGAATAGACGGTAACTACGAGGCTGTTCAATGGTACAATATCAGCGATTCCCAGGATTCCTGGAAGCATTATCAAATCGGTAAAGGAGCCATGAATGACCTATCAAATATCAATCGCTTGATGGGGATCTGGATTTATATGAAATCAGATGACAGATTGAATATTGTGGGGGAGCAACCAAAGCCTTCCATGACAGATATCGATTTGAAGATGGGCTGGAATTTTGTCGGGTATCCATCAATGAGCAATCGATTAGCGCCATTCGGTCTGCCCCCCGAGGTGGACATGATACAGCACTTCAATGCAAATGATGGTTCTGATCCATGGAAAGAATACGATCCAGGCTTATATTCACCAGATGATCTTCTCGAAATAAAACCGGGTTTTGGACTTTGGATTCACGCAACAGGAGATTCAACTTGGAGCGTGGATTGGTAAAAGTTTTAGAAAAAGAAATCAACTTTTTTCCTTCATCCATTTTATGGTCTTATACGCATTGGCAGCTGCACCAAATCCATTGTCAATATTCACAACCACAACCCCTGGAGAGCAGCTGTTTAGCATGGCAAGCAGAGCAGTGAATCCATTGAGGCTTGCACCGTAACCAACAGATGTGGGAACTGCGATTATTGGCTGCTTCACCAATCCCGAAATTATAGAGGGCAGGGCTCCTTCCATACCCGCCACAACAATAACGATATCAACCTTCTTCTCCTCGATTGTCTTCAAGGCCTTGTCGATACGATGAATTCCCGCAACACCGCAGTCATAGTGTCTGAAAACCTTTAAACCAAAGAATTCGGCAGATAAACTTGCTTCCTCTGCAACAAAGTAATCCGAGGTTCCAGCAGATAGTACAGAAACAGAGCCAATGATATTGCTGCGCTTCTTTTTCTTGGATATGATCACGGTACCGGAAATCTCATCCGCTTTGTCAATTTTACCCTTAAACTCCTTCTTAAGGAGTTTCACCTGTTCCTTTGTGCATTTTGTCACGAGCACTTTTTCGTTTGCATCAAGTAAGGATTTAACAGAAGAAACAAGACCACTATCATCTTTGAATCTTGCAAATACAACTTCCGGGATGTTTGTTCTACACTCCCTGAGGATATCTGTGTGATGATTTTTCGAGCTTTTTTTTGGCATTGTAGCATCCTTTTCAATATGAATAGAGGGCCAATAGTGGTTTGACTATTTATTTTTACTCTTATAGTAGATTTTACAAATCATACTGTAAATATAATAATGCGATAAAAAGAATTGATTTTACAATTCCTATTTAGAATTGCCTAATTAAACACTGGATTCTTTCACCAGATAATATCTTGTCTTCCTTCCGTCAACCTCTTTATTTATCACACCCAATCTTGTCATATAGGTTAGATGATATCCTGCAACCTGTCGGCTGACGCCCATTTTTGATGCTAGCTTTTTCTGAACGATACCTGAGTTATCTTTTATTATTCCAAGTATCTTTTCTTCGATATTGCTAAAATGGTGGGAACCATCCTTTGGTTTTGGCACATTTGCAGGATAAAAGCGTTTCTTTGCTCCGTCAACCCTTGAATAAATTAATTTTGCATCCTCCAATTGCTTAATATGATACACAAGCTGACCGCCACCCAACTCCAGCACTTGTCTCATTAACAGGAAGTATGCACCGGGATTACCCAATATGTATCCATAAATCTTATATCTAGTAGGTTGATCAAGCAGTTCTTCTTTTTTAAGCCGTGTATATAGAGGCAAAAACAATGAAAGCATTGCCCACTTTCCTCCTTCTGTTAAAAGAGCGCCGACTCCGATGGCACAAATGGAGCCAATTATTACAAAGAACATTATTGGGAAAACAGGTCCGGCAACTGGCCTCTTTAAAAAGAGTGCATCAACTTCGTCACCTGAAAGACCTGTTTTGAGATCTATGCTCCTATCTGTGATGCCATCGCCATCTTCGTCGATTAGAAGTGTAATAGGTTTGCCCAAACTCAATATTTCCCAGTTATTAATTCTATATGTATGAGTTGCTTCTTTGTTCAATCTCATATTGAATAAATTGAAGTAATCCAATTGATCGTCAGCGGATATGGACAATTCCAAAGAATAATGTTTATTATCCTCATTTGTGGATATTGATATTTCCTCATTCCTAAAATCGAAGATGTAAACATCTAAAGTGCTTTCAGTGCACGATACATCCAGTATAGCATATTTTTTTGTTATATCATTATCAACAAGAATTACGGTTAAATTGTACAAACCCCTTCCAGTTCCATCTACTTCCACTGTGAAGCTATCGTTGATAGGAATATAATAAACCTCGATATCACTATATGACATTGCGACAAATGCACCTTCGATATCGTCAACCATGATTCCATTGGATAAGCCTATTTGATTACCCATATTATTTGTGATTAACATATCTGCTGGGCACTGTAAAATTACGACGCATTCCCCGCTATCATTCAGAAATCCCTTGGCACCTTTTTGACTGGGAATAGCGTTTGCCTGGTTATTATTGTCTATGTTTTCAACCGGTACAGTAATTGCGCTACTATCGGTACCTCCCTCGTCATCTGTTACCGTCAAAGTCACAGTGTACACATCATTTTCTTCAAAGGTATGCGCCAATGTTTCCCCATTTTCCGAAGTCCCATCACCAAAATTCCAATGATACTCCACTAGATATCCCTCAAAATCTGAGGAGGAAAATGCATCAAAAAATACAACACCAACCAATGGCAAGACATCGTTGAATTGGATAATAGCCTCTTGGTCTATTCCATCCTGTGAATTGAAGAGCAAATGCACTGAATATATATTTCCAAGAAATTCAAATGTTACAATTATCGGATTTGAGCCGCCATTATGTCCATTATACGTTAGAACAATCCTATACACCTTCTGAACATTCATTTCATAGGAAATTTCTCCGATATCTGGTTGACCAGAATGCCTTGTGACAACAACTTCATCAACTATTACTCCGTCCTCTTCCAATTTCATTGTTACGATATTTTGATTTCTTCCTGTGACCCTTACAGTTATATTAGATGAAAATCTGAAATTGCCTCCAGAAAAACCGGTTCCATTATAATAACTGGCCTCTGCTGTGGGAAGTGTGTTGACATTTATTACAAATAATGTACCGGTCTGATTTGTCAAAGTACCATATGTTGCCGTTACCCTACAGGTACCCCCTTTCCATCCTGCGGTGAAATTTGTATATTCACTGGGTCCAGAAGTTACGTTTCCAACTACCGTGTTGTTGCTTTCCCAGGTCGCTTTTATATCTTTGACGTAATCTGCGGTGTGGTTGAATCCGCAAGCCCAAAATGTATCCTCATCGCCTTCATTATACGTCCTATCTGCAACCCAACCTCCGGTTCCGTTTGATGAATCCATAATTACAATGGAATCGATCCTAGGAGCTAGGACAGTAAGAGCTCCAGTGGAACTAGAAATCCCACCATATAATGCTGTAACATGACAGACACCGTCAATGTCCACTTTCTGGGCCGTGAAGTTTGTCCAAAGGCCGGAAGCGGTGACGGTTCCCACTGAGGAATCATCACTTGACCAGGCAGCCTCTACTTTGAACAAATAATCAGCTGTATTGTTATAGGCTGCAGCATAGAATTCATCCACCTGCCAAACAACGTATGTCCTAGTCGTTACGATGATCCCCAGTCCATTAGGTGCGTCCCTTATCTGGATGTAATCCACTTGGGGTTCAATAACCGTAACTTGGGTTGTGTTCTGTAATCCTGTGGCGGATAGAGTTATTGTCACAGTCCCCCAATTATGATCATCGCAGGTCAAATCTGAGGAGGAACCAGGTGAGGAAACAACGACAATTGAGTTGTCAGAGCTCAACCAGGTAGCATTGGTTGGGACATCATCGAAATAACCGGCAGTGTTGTTGTACATTACACCATAGAATATATCTGTAGCTCCCACAGGGTAGCTCTTGTAATTGGCTGGGTTGCATAGGTTGATTCCTCCTCCCCCAGGTTGGGTTCCTATGAGTAGGTAATCTGCTGTGGGTGGATTGATATAAATATCAAATGAATCACTAACGCCCTCGGTGAGGTTGACACATGAAATAGTGGTCGAGCCCCCAACAAAACCTGCAGTGAAAGTTGTTGAAGTGCCTGAGGTGTTGTCCAAAGTACCCAATCCAGCGGATTCATACCAGTTAACATCAATAAGACCAATATAACCACATGTGTTATTATAAGCAGAAGCATAGATTGTAAGGCTCTTACCCACATCTAATGTAACCATTGTAAGCGTTGTTCCGTTCGGGGCATCTGTAAGAATGATATAGTCGACTTCCGGTGGGAGGATGTACACATCAAAAGAATCGCTTACACCCAAGGAGGAATTTTCGCCTGTAATGGTGGTTGAACCACCAACCATACCCGCAGTGAAAGTTGTGGATGTGCCTATAAGATCATCAAAGGAGCCCAATCCCGCAGATTCGCTCCAGTTTACCTCTATTAAACCAATATATCCAACTGAGTAATTGTAACCAGAGGCGTAAGCGGTAACCTGTCCATATACCTCTAGATTTACCGTTGTAAGAGGACTGCCATTAGGTGTATCTGTAATATTTATATAATCCAATGTAGGCGGATTAATGTTCACATCGAACGTATCACTTAATCCCAATGTATCATTCTGGCCAGTTATGGTTGTTAAACCGGGAGAAGCACCTGCAGTGAATTTTGTTGAAGTACCAGTGAGATTGTCAAGGGATCCCAATCCAGCAGATTCAGTCCAATTCACCTCTATCAAACCAATATAGCCGCTTGTATCATTATAAGCCGAAGCATAGACGGTGATACTTCCACCTACATTGATTGTAACAAGGGTAAGCGTTGTTCCATTTGGAGCATCTGTAAGAATGAGTTCATCGACTTCCGGTGGTAGGATGTTCACATCAAATGAATCGCTCTTTCCCGAGGTTGCGTTTTCACCCGTAACAGTTGTCACACCACCGTGAACACCCGCCGTAAAGGTAGTGGAAGTTCCTATTGGATTGTCAAAAGAGCCCAATCCTCCTGATTCACTCCAGTTTACCTCTATCAAACCGAAATACCCAACTGAGTTGTTGTAACCAGAGGCATAGGCTGTAACCTGCCCACAAACTTCCAGGATTACCGTAGTAAGCGAACTGCCGTTTGGCGCATCAGTGATGTTTATATAATCCAATGTAGGGGGATTAATGTTCACATCGAATGTATCACTTAATCCCAAGGTATCATTCTGGCCAGTTATGGTAGTTAAACCGGAAGAACCACCAGCAGTGAATTTTGATGAAGTACCAGTGAGATTGTCAAGGGATCCCAATCCTGCAGATTCACTCCAATTCACCTCTATCAAACCAATATAGCCGCTTGTGGCGTTATAGCTGGACGCATAAGCTGTAACATGTTCTCCTGTGTTTAATATTACCGTCGTTAATTCCGTGCCATTCGGTAAGTCCGTTAAAATTATCGAGTCGATTGTTGGGGCTAAGATGTTTACCGTGAATATATCACTCACTCCCAATGTGTTATTCTGGCCAGTTATTGTGGTGGAACCTCCAGTTAAGCCTGCGGTGAATATAGTGGAAGTACCTGTAGGATTGTCAAAAGTGCCCAAATCAGGAAAATCGCTCCAGTTAACCTCCACCAAACCAACATAACCACTTGTCATATTATATCCAGAGGCATAGGCTGTGATCTGTCCGCCCACAGGGAGGGTCACCAAACCTAGGGCCGTACCATTTGGGGAATCTGTGATAATAATGAAATCCACATTCCCAGGCGGTCCTTGGAGATTAAGTTGAAAATCGTCGCTTACACCTAGCGTTTGATTCTCGCCTTTTATGGTTGTTAATCCTTCAGAATTTCCGGTAAATATTGTAGATGTTCCGGTAAGATTGTCAAAATCACCACGATCAGGTGTGTCGGTCCAGTTTACCTCAATAGGCCCGATATACAACGGCCCCAAAAGAGAATTATTATAACCTGAGGCGAAAATGGAAAGCGGCTCGTTCACATTCCAATCCATATCAGGGATTTCAGTGCCGTTTTCATGCGCCCAATTGGTAAGAAGGAGATAATCAACCCTTGGAGCCAGGACCGTAAGTATTCCTGTGGTGTTGATAATAGTGCTTTGATAAGTGGCTGTCACGGTGCATGTACTATCAACAGTTACCATTTGAGCCGTGAAATTTGTCCAGATACCTGGTGTGCTCACCTGGCCTACGCTTGGGTTGTCGCTTTCCCATTCCACTGTCACATCCGATAAATAACCAATAGTATCGTTATAGGCAGCAGCATAAAACTCGTCCATCTCGTAAACCCAGTAGGTCGCATCTGCCACTACGCTACCCAATCCACCAGCTGCATCCCTGATCTGAATGAAATCCACGACAGGCATAAGCACGGTCACCTGTGTCGTATTTGAAGGCCCCGCTACAACATCCGCGGTAATTGTGACTGTACCCCAATTTGTATCATTACAGCTGATTGTGGATGATGAACCCGGGCTTGTAACATGAACGATTGATGAATTCGAGCTGGTCCAAGTAGTGCTCGCATTAGCCTCACCTATATAACCCACAGTGTAATTGTATGCTGCACAATAGAAAGTATCAACACTGCCCAGAGGATAGCTGGGATAGTTAGCAGGGTCGCTTAGATTAATGCCTCCTCCACCAGGTGCGTCTCTGATTTGGACATAATCAATAGTTGGAGGAATTACCTTATACAGGACACTAGCTGAGAGGACTGTATAAGAAGCCTCAAACCACACTGAGCTCCCGGGAATTGTTCCGACATCAATTCCGTTTGTGGAATTTGGTGATGAACCTAAAAGAACCGCATTTCCTCCTGTTGCAGTCCAATCTGCATCGACCACACCTATGTAACCGGAAGTATCATTATATGCCGAGCAGTAGCCCCATTCCTGAAAGCCTACCTCCACCCAACCCCCTGCAAGGGGAGTGCCACCTGGAGTATCGGTAATTTCTATATAATCAGCTGTAGGATCAAGGATATCAACATCGAAGGTGTCGTTAATAAAGGAGGTATTTTCGCCTAAAATCGTGGTCACGCCTCCTGACATACCTGCTGTGAAGGTGGTCGAAGTCCCCGAGGAATTGTCCAGATTACCCAATCCCATGAACTCGAACCAACTTACATGCGCCAAGCCGATATAGCCGCTAGTAAAGTTAAACCCTGACGCGTATGCTGTTACCTGGCCTCCCACGGGGAGAACCACCGTTACAAGTTCCGTTCCATTGGGGGCATCGGTGATTACAATGTAGTCTATTATTAATGAGCCTCCTGAAGTCGACATAGGTGCAGACCCCTCACCAAAGTACTGATTTTCGTAATTGTCTTTTAAGCCGGGATCACTAAGCTGATAGCCGATAAAACATATTTTGATGGAGTAGTAATAGGTCTCTCCTCCGACAACGGTTGTGTCATTATAAGAAGTGGTAGTTATGGGATTATTCACAGATCCTCCAATTAGAGTCCAATCTGAATCGCTGTCGTTTGTTGTACTTCGGTAAACTGTATAGCCTGCAATGAGACTGTTTGTATCATTTATAGTAACCCAAGTTATCTCTATATAGCCTGTGCCGTTGCTTACAAAGGTTGGAGTAGTTATCTTTTGCAGCTCAATTGTTGGAGCAATTTGTGACCCGCTTGGGTCCAATGTTGCATTTATAAATGCAATAAAACCTGCGTGATCGTTTGTACTGTAGTTACCATACTCTCTCTCTACGATGATGACACAAATGTCATCAACCTGCCAATCAGTGATATCATTCTGGATCCATGGGTCGTAATAATCCAATCCCGGTCCTGCACTTTCCATGGGATCTGTACCGCTGCCTTCATTTGTTCTATTCTGTATGTAATAGTAAACAAAACCGTTCTGTACCGGATCGTAAGCTCTCACCCCTGTTGTAGAGTTCTCATTAACAATACCTTGTATTTGCTTTGGAACAAGATCAGCACTGACCATCTTCACAGAAAAAATAGGGATACCTATGATCAACAAACAAAGCATGATTGTGACCAATATTTTTCTTCCCTTCATGCCTATCCCTGATTCCCTCCTATTAAGAAATGAGTATAAATACCGTTTGGAAACCTTTTTGCCTTATATAAATTCTTTTTGGTCTTTCTTGTTTGTGGATGCTAAAAGTATGATTATAGAGAAGGTTTTAGGGTGATGCCTAAGATATCCAAAGAGTTCATCCGTTATTATCTATACGCTATATCTCTTTGAAGCATAGTACTTCGTCTCTCTACCCACAATCTCCTTGCCAATTATACCTTTGCGTTCCATTTTGGTGAGATGATAGCCTGCAACCTGACGACTTATTCCAATGGATTTTGCTATTTTTTTCTGGTGGATACCTGAATTATCTTCAATGATTCCAAGTATCTTTTCCTGAAGACTGCTTAAATTGGGGGAGCCTTTCTTTGCCTTGGGAATATCGGAAGGATAGAAGCGTTTTTTCACCCCATCTTCTTTTGAATAGATCAGATGTGCTTCCTCTAACTGTTTTAGATGATATACGAGTTGTCCGCTGCCCAAATCCAGATCGTCCTTGATTAAACCAAAATATGCCCCAGGATTTCCGATAATATAACCATAGATTCTTTCCCGGGTTGGCTGATCAAGTAATTTCTCCCTTTTAATTCTGGAATATAGGGGTAGGAACAAAGTCAACAATCCATATTTGAAAACCTCAAGGCTTAATCCCGCTACCCCGAATGCTCCAATGAACCCTACCAAAATAATAAGACCCCATGGAAAGACTGTCTCGGATGGCGTGATTATTGGCTCCTCGATTTCAAGGTATATCACCAATTCTGTATCCTCACTCATTGTTATTGATTGCGATTTAGTTTGCTCATTTTTTATTATCCTGATACGATATGGATTGTAAACCGTGCTTGATGTTGAGGTTTGTGATGACTCGATAACAGGTATCCAATCAGTCCAACCCTCCGAGTCTGTGACATGGGTAAAAACAAGTGTATCATAAACATCGTATACAAGCACTGCAGCATCTTCTACGGGCTCATCTGTGTCATCAACGACCCTGATACGCAGGAGCCACTGGATTTCAAGAACAGAACCGGAATCCAAATGGGAATCCTCAACTGTTGTATTGATCTTCGTTATATCCGAGTCCTTCAACCAGAGCTCCTTGATAATAGAATCTATAAATATCATCCTAGAGTCCGTCAATGTATTGTTTATAATTCTCAGTGAATCACCAGATCTGGCATAAATTCCGTACCTGGAAATCTCGCTTATCATATTGTCTGAAATCGTTGGAGATGAACCTTCCCCGTATATTCCGTAATCGGATGTAGATATAGAATTATCTGAAATATTGGGCGAAGCTTTGATAAGATATATCCCGTATTCATTTCGATTCATTGTATTGTTCGTAATTGAAATCGTTGATGCGTTTTCAACCATTATAGCGATATAATTATCCTCGAGTATATTTCCGTCAAATTCCAATACTGAAAGTGGTGTATCGGGATCGTAATAATAGGCGATTGTATTGTTGTGGAAATAATTCCAATTGAAGCAATTTTCCAGTTGAGAATTGTAATCCTTGGCTCCGTATTCTGTGTTGTAAGAGATGGTGTTGTACCTAATAGCATCGTTATATGCTTCAAAGGTGACAATACCATATTGGCCGTCGGTTATCGTATTTCGGGCGATATAACCACCAGTTGTTTGATTGCAATAGATGCCGTAATCATAGTCCTGGATAATATTGTAGGTGATGGAAGTGGAATCGGTTTCCAGGCAGTAAATTCCGTACTCCCCGTCCTGAATAGTGAATCCACTAATGCTTACATTATCACCCAAAACAAAGATTACCTTCCCGTAACCATCCCCATCAATAATTGTTGTATCCTTGTCTTCACCCATTAGTGTGATTGATTTGTCTATCATGAGATGCTCGTGGTAAATGCCACTATAGACAAATACAGTATCCCCATTATTTGCATTGTTAATCGCTTCCTGGATGGTTGTGAAATGTGCTCCACCGCTGCCTCTTACAGTTATGTTTGAAGGTAAATTCACAGTTATTAAACCGGTTGTGTCTGTAAATGTCCCCCCATCGTATTCAGCGGTAACGGTGCATGTTCCCATTCCAACGGCGGTAAATGTCGTTGAAGAACCGGGTGTTGTAACGGTCCCAACACCGGTATCATCGCTGCTCCAGTCACAAGACACATCTCTTAAATAATTTGCAGTGTTGTTATAGGCAGCTGCGTAAAATGTATCTGTCTCCCCAACCTCGTAAACCATGGTACCAGTTACGTTTCCTCCACCGCCACCTGCATCTCTTATAATGATATAATCGATTGTTGGCTCAAGAACTGTGACCTGGGTTGTGGTGTTGAATCCCATCCATTCTTCGAGGGTAATCTCAACAATGCCAAAGTTGGTATTGCTGCAGGTGAGGATTGAAGAGTAACCCGGACTTATGACATCAACGATATTCGTATTATTACTTGTCCAGGTTGAAATGCTTGCCACATCACCAATATATCCTGCGGTATCATTGTACAGCGCTCCATAAAATGTGGTCTCGTGTCCCACAGGATAGGTTGGATAGTTCAATGGATCCGAAAGGTTAACCCCTCCCCCGGAAGGTGAATCCCTTATTAAGATGTAATCCACGGTCCAGTTCAACACGGTTACAGTGGTTACATATGTATTTCCAAACCCGTCATTAAGGGTAACGGTTACTGTCCCGCCATTTGTATTGCTGCATGTAATGTCTGAATAATTTCCAGGACTTGTAACATCCACAATAGAGGTGTCTGAACTTATCCAGGTAGATGTTAACGGAACACTGCCATAATAGTCCACAGTATTGTTGTAAGCAGCTCCGTAATATGTGTCGGTTGCTCCTTTTTGATAGCTAATTGATATGATTTCAGCTCCTCCTCCGCCATCGGCAGAGCGTATCTGTATGTAATCCGCTCTTGGAGCATGAACGGTTAATATTCCGGTGGTATTGCTTATGGTGGTATAGGTCGCGACTACCTGACAAGTGCTATCTGATTGTACCCATTGTGCTGTAAATGTGACATTAACACCTGGTGTTGTCACGGTCCCAACATTTGTATCATTACATACCCATGAGGCACTTACATCCATTACCCATCCAAATGTATAATTATAAGCCACGGCATAGAATGTATCAGTTTCATAAACTATGTAAGTTTTATCTCCGATAATACTTCCAAAACCACCTGGGGCATCTCTTATCTGTATAAAATCAATCTTAATAACAGTCAGTGTCCCTGTATCATTCGTGATTCCACCACCGTAATCTACTGTTACTACACATGTCCCTCCATTCACTGCGTTGAATGTAGTTGAAGTTCCAGGGGTAGTCACTGTTCCAACACTTGGATCGCTTGAACTCCAAGTTACAGAGAAATCACCAATGTATCCAGAAGATAGGTTATATCCCGCCGCATAAAACGTATCGGTTTCTCCCATATTATAAACAGAATCACCAACCCAGTTTCCACCTCCTCCTGAGGCATCCATGATCACGATATAATCCACTGTCGGTGGTGGAGCCGAGGTTACAGTATACTCGACTTCATCCCAATATCCACTGTAGTTACATCTGAGGTAAACGATACCTGTCTGACTACCGACATCAATTCCGTTCGTAGTGGCCGGGGTAGCACCGAGAAGAGTCGCATTTCCACCTGTTGCCAGCCAATTTCCATCCACAAGGCCAATATACCCAACAGTCGTGTTGTAAGCGGAACAATAACCCCATTCCTGGTAACCCTGTTGTACCACTTTATTGCCCAATATGGTTCCACCAGGGGTATCTGTTATAAAAATATAATCCACTGTAACGGATCCGTTTACTGAATACACAACACTATTTGTATGTCCGCCATAACTGGCATTGAACCAGACAGAAACACCCGTGGTGGAACCCACATTGATTCCACTTCCATGACCCTGAGTTGGACCAATAAGGTACGCTGCCCCGCCTTCTACAGTCCAGTCTGCATTCACAGTGTAAAGGTATCCTGATGAGCTGTTGTAGGCCGAGCAGTTGCCCCATTCCTCGTAACCTGGATTAACCGTACCTCCGGTTAATGGAGTTCCCCCAGGTGTATTTGTTATCTCAAGATAATCTATTGTATCTATACTAACAGTATATAGAACACTATCTGAGAACCCGCTGATGCTGGCATTAAACCAAACTGCACCCGGGATTGTTCCCACATCGATTCCGTTTAATGTATTGGGCGTGGAATTAAGAAGTGATGCCGATCCACCTTGAGCTGTCCAATTTGCGCTTACCAAATCGATATAACCAAAAGTGCTGTTGAATAATGAAGCGTAACCCCATTCCTGATAATCTTGAGGCACGGTTCTATCAATCAAAGGAACACCACCAGGGGGAATGGTAATTGCCATAAAATCCACAGTGGGACTGCTTACCAAATATTGAACTCCATCAGTATGTCCACCATAGCTGGCATTTAACCATTTGTACCATAAAACCGAACCTACATTAATGCCATTACCATAGGCAGGTGTGGAACCAAGAAGTATGGGATCCGCTCCTGATACATACCAATCCGCTTCCACAGTATAGAGGTAACCTGTTGTGGTGTTGTACGCAGAACAGTTACCCCATTCCTCGTAATTTGGAGGTACAACACCTCCGGGTAAGGGAGTCCCCCCAGGAAAATCTGTGATTTCAATGTAATCGATATCAACACTGATCGTGTATTGAACACTGTCAGAGTGCACGCCGAAATTAGCATTAAACCAAACTGTACCCGGGGTTGTCCCAACATCGATTCCATTCATTGTATTTGGTGTGGAACCAAGTAGGAATGCCGAACCACCTGTTGCAGTCCAGTCAGCACTCACTGTTCCTAAATAACCTGCTGTTATATTATAAGCCGAGCAATTGCCCCATGCTTGATAACCTGGAGGAACGGAACCACCTATAAGGGGTGTACCATCCGGAATGTCGGTTATATCTATAAAATCTACAGTTAGGTTGCCTACATTATACACAACACTGTCGGTTTTTCCAGCATAACTGATATTGAGCCATACCGGACCTGAAATAGTGCCCACATTTATCCCATTGAATGTAGTGGGTGTTGAATTCAGTAAATAAGAATTCCCGCCCTCTGCTGTCCAGTCAGCCAAAACCGTGTTTATGTACCCAATTGTGTTGTTATAAGCCGAACTGAAGGCATACTCCTGAAAATCAATGGACACTGAGCCTCCTGTCAACGGTGTTCCATTTGGGGAGTCGGTAATTTCCAGATAATCAATAGTAATGTTACCCGCCGTATATTCCACACTGTCAGTATGACCGCTGTAACTTGCATTGAACCATACCGTTCCTGCATTTGTTCCCACATCGATTACGTTACCGTGCGCAGGAGTCGGACCGAGAAGGAATGATGATCCACCTACTGCAGTCCAATCCGCACTTACGGTTCCGATATATCCTGCGGTGTTGTTGTATGAGGAGCAGTTACCAGATTCCTGATAACCCAATGAAACGATCTTATCTGGAATTTGAGTACCCCCTGGAGAATAAGTTATCCTGACATAATCTACAGTTGGTGGTGTAACCGTATACTGGACGCTGTCAGTATGGCCAGTATAGCTTGCATTTAACCAGACTGTGGCAATTGAAGCGCCAACATCTATTCCATTTGAATCAGCTGGTGTCGGTCCAACCAAGGTTGCAGTACCTCCTTGGACAGTCCAGTCGGCATCAACTGTGCAAATGTATCCACCTGTTGTATTATAGACTGAAGAGTTCCCATATTCCACGAAATTTGGAGGCACAATTCCCCCTGAAAGGTTTGTTCCCCCTGCAAAATTTGTAATTTCTATGAAATCCACTGTCCATGGGGTTACTGAGTATTGGACACTATCAGTTAAGGAACTGTATGTAGCATTTAGCCATACTGATACTCCACCTATTATACCAACATCGATGCCATTGAATACTGCTGGGGTAACTCCAAGAAGGGTTGATATTCCGCCTTCAGCAGTCCAGTCAGCACTAACAGTTCCTAAATATCCCACGGTAGTATTATATGCTGAGCAATTACCCCATTCTTGATATCCTTGCAATACAGTACCACCTCCAAGTGCAACACCGTCTGGAACATCAGTTATCCGTATATAATCCGCAGTTGGAGGGAGAACCGTATACTGGACACTATCCGCATGACCGCTGTAACTGGCATTGAACCAAACAGTTGCACCCATTGTGCCGACATATATGCCATTCATATCTTGTGGGGTTGAATTTAGAAGGTTTGAGTTACCACCTTCAGCGGTCCAGTCTGCACTCATTAGACCAAGATAGCCAGCTGTAGTGTTATAAGCTGAGCAGTAACCCCACTCCTGGTAACCCACATTAACAACCTTTCCTGCAATGGGTACGCCATCTGGAGTATATGTGATTTCGATGTAATCAACTGTCCAGACCGGGTCAGCAGCTGAACGCCCTGTTGCTGTACCTTGAATCGTGAAATCAAATAAGCAGTTATCGGTATCGGAACCGTTCACAATCCGGATGAAGCTCTGTCCAGTTGACAAGAATCCCATGCAATCCCACAAAGTGGTGTTGTCGTAATCCCTGTCATTTGGCGGATTGGTCCCATTTATGTGATTGACATAATTACCCCACTCCACCCTGTCCACAATGACATCTGTGCCGTTTGCAATATTATCAGAAGATGTTCCCGGATTTCTCCAGACCAATTTCAATGCATCGGCTGTTGAGTTCAGAGAAAAACAAGTGAGATTGATGTAATAATAGCTACTTCCCGGGCTCGATCTGACGACGTTATCGGTATTCAAACTGAAATCGAAAATAGGACCGTCAGGATCGTGGTTAATATTATCATCCTTCTGAAGATAATAGCCCTTTATCGCATCCTCAAGCTTTGACTCGCTCAACTCACCCTGAGGATCGTAGATATAAACATACTGCGGGAAACCGTCGCCGGGTTCCAGGACTATTTCATTGATTTTCAATCCCCTGAGATAGGTATCTCCAAGACTGAGGTCCCAAT
>CBDVCK010000051.1:0-16443 GCA_965372465.1 uncultured Thermoplasmata archaeon
AGAAGTATATGGAGCGATTGCTTCAAAGGAAGGTAAAACAGTTGAGGAAGTGAAAGATGAAGCTGATTATATTGTGGGAATAAATTTAATAAGAGCTATAGGTTTTATTATCGCAAAATTGGGATTGGATCTTATTTTCAATCCAAGTCCAGATCCAGTGAGTAATGCTTATAGGGTAGGAGGATATATTGTTTTTGAAATGGGTGTGATTATATCAATATTTGGTATTATGATTGCCTTTCTATAATATGGAGTGAGGAATATGTATATTTGGAATGTCCTGATATTGATTATAATATTTGTTGTGATTATACTGGTTAACTATGTCAATTTGAAATTAGTATTAAAATATAAAGAATTAGGCAATATAGAAGATTATACAACTGATACTTTACGAAAAATGAGGATATTTAGGACTAATAATCTTTTATGGATAATAATTGTTTTAGTCATTTTCTACCCCTTTATGGATGAAATATTTAATGGACTTTTACATGGAGATTTTACAGAAAAGATACTTTATTCATCGATATTAATATTGATATCTAGCGTGATTTTATATAGTATTCTCTCGTATTTTCGTTTGGGTTATATATTTAAATTTGTCCAAGACAATAGAGAAAAAAAGGAGAAAGCAGGTATCTAGCATCTATATATTCATATACATAAAATTTAAAATACTAACCAACATATCTGGCTTAGGTGATTGAAATGAGGAAGTTAAAATATTTAGGACTGGTAAAAATCGGGGCAGTATTCATAATTATTATATCACTTCTGCTCACAGGGTGTCTCGATGGCGAAGAAGGTGAAAAAAAATTAGTAAATGGGATTAAAAGTGTCTCTCCAAAGGACGGGGCATCTGATGTTCCTGTTACCACGACTATCGACGTAAAATTCGATAGAGAGGTTGATCACCAAACAGCAGAATTCTATTTTTCAATAGGTCCAGATATCGATGGGAATTTTAGCTGGGACGGGAATACTATGAAATTCACACCATCTGAAAATCTACAGTCTGGGATATTATATACTTGTACAGTGGGTAAAAACACGAAAGATTCAGATGGTGACACATTCTTATCTGAAAATTACAGATGGCAGTTTTCTACCTGATAAAAAGTTATTGGATTTATAATGGCACATCCCACAGAAGCATACCCGAGGCAATGGAATGAATCCAATAGCCGCTGCCAACCGTAAGATTTTCAGAGGCTCCGATTTCTATCCATGCCTGAATTTCAGCATTGTAAGTCCAAATTGAATTCACATCCGGTCCGAAATTGATATTATTTAATGCTGTATCGCGAGGTTTATTCGATTTCGAAGGGTACCCCACCAGATTCCACCCTAGATATATAGGAACCTGCTGATTTGTGGCAGGAGGGTTGCCAGGTGATTTGAATAGAACACCACCTGGTTTTGTGATATGTATCCAAAATCCCATTGTATGGTCTATATCATCCAAATCGTTCAAATGAGGTGGTTTTTTAGTACTGTTATGTTTCCAATGGTCGACAGTATTTGTTGTATTATACCATTGCACAGCATCGTATGAACCTGTAATTGAGGATACAACAGCTCCTAGATTTGTATCAGGCTGTATTGTGGGGAGCGAGATAAGATTCCAGCCTTCAAATAGAAATGAATAATTCCCATAGGGTTTGATAAGAGGATATTCATCCTGACTGTCGAAATCAATTACATACGGATTTTTTCCCCCTCCTGCGGCTGTTCCATTATCGATTATACCGTCGCTCCCAAAAATATTCTGATCTATTCCTCTATAATCATCATATGCTCCTTCACTTGGCTCATTGAAATCTGACCAGTAGTTACCTCCCTTGGGGTATCCGTCATCCCATTGATTGGGGCCGTTATCAAAAGCCTGGTTTCCATTGCCGATTATATTGTTATGATAGATTGAATTGTTTGAAGATACCATTATAAAAACTCCCCAATTAATGTTTGAGGAAATTGTATTGTTTATGATGTAATTGTAATTGCTACTCAAGATATCGACACCATCGAGATTGTTAAAAATGTTATTATGAGTGATATTATTATTCTCAGATTGTAAACAAAAAAGAGCATAATTGTTTATTGAGACGTTGTTAGATGTTATGTTATTCATATGAGATGACGAGAGTCGTATTCCGTATTCATTATTAAATATGTCATTATTAAAAATGGTGGTATCATTTGAATAATAGAGATAGATGCCATACCAAGTATTATTAGATGCAGTATTGGCTTTGATTGTAATGTTGTTAGACGAGGCTATGAAAATTCCGCCTAAACTGCTTTTTATGTTGTTGTCTTTAATAGATATATTTGTCGAATAACCCAGTTCAATACCTATTGAAGAATTCATGAGTTCCTGATTTTGTATTAAAACATTCGAACAGTTTGCGAGAATCACCTGTCCTGCGCCAACAGGAATGATCCCACTTGTTTGATTTTTCCAATAATATACGGGTTTACCATTGAGGATATTTGTGGTGTCGATAGTATGGGTATTCCAGTATTCGAGCTTTCGCCCACCAATAAAAATGCCAGAATCTATCATATTGTTAAATCTTACATCCATTCCAATACACAAAGAGATATCTATATCATGCCATCCATTATAGAAGAGTATGTTATTTGAGATAATAGTCCAGTTCGATTCATGTAAGTATATACCATCACCAGAATTAGATGAAATGTTGTTGCCCGATATATTTACATTATCTGCCCCTTCAAGATATATACCGTTGTCACCATTAGTTATTGCGAAACCACTGATATTCACCCAATTTGCATTTACATAAACCACTTCTATAAATCCTCCACCTTCTATAATAGTCGTGTCCCTGTTCTCCCCTGTCAAATTCATGCTCTTATTAATCGTTATATTCTCGTTATATGTATCGCCATAAACAAATACCGTATCACCATTACCTGCTAAATCTATCCCACCTTGAATGGTCGCAGAGTCGTTCCCGGGGCCTGAGCCTACATACCAGGTTGTCCCAGCGCTTGCAACTTCAGACTCGAATGTAATGAATCCTAAGAATCCTGAGACAGCCACCAATGTTACAATCCCAATAGAGAATAACCTATTATTCATGCTGACCCTCATTTTGCATTTAATGGTGAATATCCTATTTATATTCTTTCATGTTTTTCGCGATAATTTTACTTTTAGATGATTATATCCTTGGGATAATAGGTGTGATTTTGGGAAGTTTAGGTGTGGTTTTAGGTATAGTGGGATTAAAGGGATTAGAGGTACGACTGGCGATGCATTTATAATGGGTAGCATCAGTATAGTATTCGGTATTATTAGGATATACTTTGGTATAAGGTCCCTCCCAATAATTTGAGGTGGACACAATGATTGAAAAAGATAACTTACTTCACATCAAAAACCCAGTAGGCCCGTTTAAAAGTGCTTATATTATCATAATAATCGGGGGATTAATATTAATTATATTGGCCATTATTACAAGCGACACTATTTCTGAGATGCTTCTAGGTTTTATTTTAGCGATTTTACTGTTTTGTGTGGCTCTACCATTGAATTATAAGGCTCAATCTTCGATTCCTTACGAATTAAATATCACTGAGAAAGGAATTGAAACGAAGAGTAAGTCAAAAAAATATAATATGTTCATTTCATGGGATAGGGTTATTACAATTTCACCCAGTATATTTTATAAAGATATTTTTAATTTTTGGTACAATTTGGATAAATCACGCAAGGGGGCATTTAGTATAACCAAAGATGTTGCAGAGAAGATACAAGAAGAGTTAAGTAAATTTAATAAGAACCGAGGAGTATAATAAAAATGGATAATATGGACATCAAATGGAAAGAAGTAAATTATTGGGAGTATAAATTCGTATCAACAATAGTTTGGCCAATAAATATTTTCATGGCTATCTTATTAACGACTGTGTTTTTTGGTATTCTATTAGATACCGTGATTCTTTTATATACAGGTTTTATGATGGCATTAATCTCATTCATTGCCCTTCTTGTAGGAGGAATTTACCAAAGTAAACTTGCACCTAAACGCGCCGGATATAGCCACTCTGCATTTCATGTCGAGTATGGGAATAATAAAAAAATAATCCCTTTTAAAGAGATAGAAGAGATATATTCATATCAACACAAGGGGGGTGGAGTAGTAATACAGAAGACTGAAGATAGACCAATTTACTATGGTCCAGGCCTTGGTGGAGCCTTTGGGAAATCAGTACTAAACACCTATATCAAGTGGCTTGGAAAAAATGAGAACAAAAAGGCTAATATCAGGGAAAAGAAGGTACTCTTCTATAAATTGTACGAAGTAAAGATCGATTGATTGCTTAAACTGGCACATCCCACAGAAGCATACCCGAAGTAATGCTTTAGCTTGAGGGAGCCCACATTGAATTATTAGTCATCATCCGGTGGAGGTGGTGGGGGAAGTTGTTGGTCTTCTATTGATTCTCCTTCAGAGGGAAAAGAAGATTCAATTGATGGTTTTTCTTCAGGGTCTGATGGGACCTCATTAATAGTCTCTTTATCCTTTATTCCCTCTTTCCTTTTGAATAAAGAAAACAATAGCATTGCAATAATAAATAAAGATATAATCTGGAACATCCACCAATAATTCTCAAAAAATAACTTTTCCTGCTTTTTTGTCTGATCTGGCTTTAATGGGTCTGTGCCACTTGCAACCTCCTCACCATCATCAATACCATCACCATCGGTATCAGCTTCATTGGGTTCGGTTTCGTAAATATTTTCCTCATCATAATCTGTGAGGCCATCGTTATCGCTATCCAGGCTATAGATGGTAATCCATATCATATCAATTGCTAAATTGTTAGAAGGGTCTGTAACCTCAAGGGCAACCAAATAAATACCAGTTACCTCAAATTTAAAAGTAGAATTCATACCATAGAGTATAATTTCTTCCCCATCATAACTAAAGATCCATGAATAATTATCAATCCTATTGCCGTCAGAAGAATCACTTGCATCAAAAGTTACAATAACACCCTGTGGAATTGTTTTATTTGAGCCAGCATTTGCAATTGGCGGGATCGTATCTTGTACTGAAAAGCTACCAACTGCAAAATTCCAATTTTCGCTACTATCCTTTACCCAAATTATATATTCATAATTACCCAGTGAAAAACATGTTATATTATACCAATAATTGTCTGTGGAATTTAACAAGTTCATAGTTATATTCTCAAGTTCGCTATCATCAGGATCAAATATTTGTACCCAAACCTCGGCTACATTAACATTATCCGTTACAATGGTTGTAATGTTCACTTTTTTTCCAAGTTCTTGTGTAGAAGGATTTGGTGTGTATATTATTGTTGGAATAGTAGTATCTTGAATTACAAATTGCGAAGGTGCAGATTGTGTTGAATTCCAAATGTTTGATGTATCTTTTGCCCAAATGAAAAATGTATAAATTCCAGGTGACAAGTAAACGGAATTGTAGAAATAAGCTCCATTGATTTCATCGTAATTCATAGAATAATTACCAATTATTTGACTATCTGGATTTATGATTTTAACATAAACAGTGTCCACACCCACGTTATCCGTTACATTTACTGAGATATTAACCAGTGCTCCAGATTCCTGAGTGGACGGAGTTGTAACAACTTCTTTGATTGTAGGTGGTGTTTCATCTACACCAATTGTCGTTGCATTTGGACTATTTGAGACAGGTGACCAATTAGAAACTTCATCTCCAACCATTATTGCAAAATAATAGGTTACCCCTGATGACAGACCAATTATAAGAAAGGCCTCTTGGCTGCCTGATACAGCAGGTAATGGTTCACCGCTAATTTGCGTCGCAGTTACCCAATTTATATCTGTAATTGGAGAGTCTACTAGATATCTTATATCATAATATGATGCATTTCCACTTATGAGATTTGTACCGTTATCTGCAACAGCTGTCCATGTTAGGGTAATTGAATTTTGTGTGGCATTACTTGCTGTTAAATCATTTATAGTGGCTGGTGGGGTCGTGTCAACCAGTGTGGTTGTGGTCTCGCTTGGACTATTTGATATCTCGCCATAGTTAAAAGCTTCGTCATAAGCCTTAATTGCAAACCAATACATAGTACTAGAATTTAGGCCATTTACATTGTAAGTCTCAGTACCACCTGCTGTTAAAGGAGTCCAAGATTGACTATAGTTTGAAACAGAATCCCAATCCGCATTTGTAATAAGCCCTGAGGTAGAATACTTCAACACATAGCCATTAGCAGTTCCAATACCCCCATCATCACCTTGTGCAGTCCAAGACAATGTTATAGAATCATTTGTTGGATTGTATGCATTCAAATTAATTATTGTCGCTGGAGGTATAAAATCGAGCGGTGCAGGGATGTCCACAGGATCTTTCAATGGATAGTAATCCATGCCGGTATCGTTAATAGTATATGGAATATCGCATATGCCATCAGATGAGCCAGTTGTTTGAGGAGTGGTAGGTCCGTCATATAAATCTGGACATGTAGGACTGTAGTCAGACCAATAGTTTCCCCCTAAGGAATATGTATCATTCCAAATATTATCGCTCATGACATTGTCTGCTTGATTACCATTATCAAAAAAGTTGTTAAGGTGAATATAATTATTTGATGACTGCATTATCGAAATACCATCATCATTATTCAATGATATATTATTCCTTATTATATTGTTGTTATTTGATAATGAAAAAATGGAAATACCATTCCAATTATTGTATGATATGTAGTTGCCAGTGATATTGTTATTCATTGATGATGACCACACTTTAATACCATCATCATTGTTTGATATTGTATTGTTCCCTATCGTATTAAAATTCGCAGATGAGAAAAGATTGATTCCGGTCCCATCATTAGATGATATAATATTTTCTACTATATGATTATTCGAAGACTCCCCTAGATAAATACCCTCGTAATTGCTCGAAACGTAATTGCCAATTATAGTGTTGGAATCTGATGATAAAATAAGTTGAATTCCATAATCATTATCGGGAATATTATTGTATGTGATATTATTATTAATAGATGAAGTAAGAGAGATGCCAGCCTCATTATTCGAAGATAGCGTGTTTTCGGAAATGTTATTATTAGATGCCGAACCAAGAAAGATTGCCATCCAGTTACTTGACGATATCATGTTTCCTATTATTTGATTATTTGACCCAGAATCGATAGAGATACCCATATCATTGTGTGTGATATTATTATTAAATAGATTGTTGATTGAGGCTGAGATAATATGAATCCCCGCTATATTCGAAGAAATTGAATTGGCGATTATGGAATTATTGTTTGAAGATCCATAAAGCATTATTCCCATATCATTGTCAGTGATGCTGTTATTCTTTATTGTGATGTTAAATGAGGATTCAATAACAGTTCCCCCAAAATTTAGTGATACGCTGTTGTTTGACACAGTATTATTCGATGAAGAGATTATGATTAGACCATACTCACTATGGTTTAAAATAATATTATTTGCTACTTGGGTATAGTTAGAAAATCCCAGGACTATGCCCTTCTCACCATCTGCCACTATGTTGTTTGTTATACTGTTATTTGATGAAAATCCCATGAGGATGCTGTATTTGGTTTTTGATACATTGTTAAACGAAATAGTATTGTTATCAGCATGTCCCATCATTATTCCAACATCAGTATTATTTATCTGGATATTGCTTATATTCACATCCGTGCAGTTCACGATTATTAGCTGACCAACAGGTATGTTATCGATACTAATCGAGCTATTATCTACGAAGTAATATATGGGCTTTCCATTTACTAGGTTATTGGTGGGAATATTATGTGTATTGTAGTCGGAAAGTTGAGATCCTTGTATTAAGATTCCATCATTTGAAAAATAATTGTCTTTTATATTTATAAACTGAGAATCTGAGAGATAGATACCATACCCACTATTGGAAGAAATATTATTGTTTATTATAGTGTTGTTAGTCGATGAAATATGAGATATGCTATCTTCATCGTTATTGAGCACATTGTTGTAAGATATAGTGTTATTGGATGATTTTTTAAGGTAGATCCCATCACCATTATTAAAAATAATGTTATTAAATATGGTATTGTTTGATGAAACGGAAAGACGTATTCCATAATCACTATTATTGGAGATAATGTTGCCTGATATCGTATTGTTTGAGGAATCGAGATGTATTCCTGTGGATCCATTTTTGATAGTGAACCCCGATACATTCCCCCATCCTGCATCAATAATTAGTACTTCCCCACTTCCACCCCCATCAATGATCGTATTATCTTTTTCTTCTCCCGTCAGATTAATTGTTTTGTAAACACTTACAAGTTCATTATAAGTCCCACTATAGACAAAAATAGTATCTCCCTCACCGGCTAAACTTATACCACCAATAATCGTGGCCGAGTCATTCCCAGGGCCTGAGCCTACATACCAGGTTGTCCCAGCGCTAACGACATCAGACTCGAATGTAATGAATCCCAAGAATCCTGAGATAGCCACCAATGTTACAATCCCAATCGAAATTAACCTATTATTCATGCGGACCCTCATTTTGCGCTTAAAGGTATTACTGAATAAATATTTTTGCATGTGTGGACACCTTTTAGATAATGATTAAAATTAGTCTACCTGATATCAAGATAAAATACCAATAAAAAACTTTTCTTTAAAAATCTATCATCTCCTCTCTCAACCTCTTCAAAATCGGAATCTCGCCAATCTTCTCCTCACTCAAATCTTCCCACAGGATTCCTTTGGGCTTATGCTTTTTAGGGGCTTTCGTAATACCATCCGGTGTCACCAGAATATCCAAAGGCACATCATGAGCAGTCATTGGAATATCGTCCTCAACCATCTGCAGGGTATGAACTGTGGTAATTACTGGAGTGTCCTCATCCACAATCTCAAACTCCCTAGCAAGCGCAAATTCCAGATCAGAAAAGCCCCCTCCCTTGCCTACTCTGGCACCAGAGGAGTTCACAGCAACGGACCCTGCAATCACCAAATCAACTTTCTTCATATACTCGGGTCCAACCTTCTTGCCGTATTTGAAAGCCCCCTTAATGGTGGCACCGCGGATTGGACTTCCAGGTATCCGATTCCTGTGAAGCTCGATAAAACAGCGCTCCTCCCTAAGGCGGGGAACAGCCATATAAATCGTCTTTCCTTCAATTAATGCGCTCTCCCGGACAGCCCTTTGCGGACTGTCTGGGTTGACCTTCAATATGTCACCCTCTTGCCATATTTGTACATCCCTTAACATACTTGCCGCTTTCTCGGTCCCTTCGAAGTTGGGAATCCTGCCATGGGGTGGAAGCGGGAATCGTGCCACGCCTTCTTTTTCAAGTAAATCCCAGATTATTTTTCTTAGGGCATCTTTTTCAAAGGTAACAGAATCATTAGCCATGTTTCTAAAATGGGATTTTCGCTATTAACCTTTTCACTATGTTGCCTCCCCCAAATGATAATGTTTTTATAGCTGTCTATTATCTCGGCCTATAATGCCGAAAACCGCAATTCAAGTGAGAAATTTGGTCAAGGTATACGGAGATGTTCACGCAGTTGACGATATCTCCTTTGATGTCGCGGAAGGTGAGGTCTTTGCTTTTCTGGGACCCAATGGAGCAGGTAAGACCACAACTGTGGAGATAATCGAAACCATACGCTCGCCCACGAAGGGTGAAGTGGAAATACTTGGACTTAACATCCGAAAGAACAGAAAGGAGATAATCCCAAGAATCGGGGTTCTGCCCCAGGCCTTCAGTTCCTTTGACAGAATCACTGTAAGGGAGACGGTACAGTACTTTTCCAAATTATTCGGAGGCGGAAGGGATATTGACGAACTGCTTAAAATGGTGGGGTTAACTGGCGAAAAAGACAAATGGTACATGAACCTGTCAGGTGGTTTGAAACAGCGCCTAGGAATCGCAGTTTCACTTGTTAACGACCCAGAGGTCGTATTTTTGGATGAACCCACAACAGGTCTTGATCCCAGGGCCAGAAGGGAAACCTGGGAGGTAATAAAAACTCTTAAAAGCGAGGGTAAGACCATATTTCTTACCACGCATTATATGGAAGAAGCCGAAGCCCTTGCAGACAAAGTGGCCATAATCTCCAAAGGCAAGATCATTGCAAGGGGCTCTCCAAATGAACTTATAGAAACCCACTGCGGAACCATACATATCACAGTTCACGACGCTGGAAATGAGACAACCAAAATCGCAAAGGAAATGGGATTTGCATTTGAGACACCGGGAAACGGCGATGTCATAATTGATGTAAAAAATAGTGATTCTGTTCTACCGATTCTTAACAAACTCAAGGAAAAGGCAGTAAAATATGAGGGCTTTGATGTGAGAAAGGCGAATTTGGAAGAGGTCTTCTTGGCATTGACTGGAGAAATTCTTTCCGAGGAGGAGGATGAGAAATGAACCTTCACAGAATCGCTGCCAACCTCACCGTGGATCTAAAAGGATTTGTCAGAAACAAGGCCGCCGTGTTCTGGACCCTTATGTTTCCTGTCCTTCTCATATTGATGTTCGGCTTTATCTTTCAAAACGAGGGCAATATAAGTTATGACCTTCATATCCAAAATCAGGATTCCGGGAACTGGTCAGCTACTTTAACAGACATTATCAACGAGACAGATCTGTTTGATGTGGAAATGGTGAGCCCAAATGAGGATGCGCAGCATTACATGCAGGATAACGATGCAAATGTCCTTCTTATTATTCCGGAGGGGTACACTGATGAGATCAACTACAAATTAGCTGGGCTTTCACAAGCGGGATTGGTGAATCTTACAATCATGTACGACCCCACCCAATCCTCAACACAGGCAAAGATACAGATTTTGGATTCTATTATTCAGGGTGTCAACAAGGGTTTTGCAAATGCTACAGATACAATCGGCCTGGATACGCAAACCTCGATATCTGATGAGTTCACATTCATCGATTTTTTTGCTCCCGGGATAATTGCCATGTCAGTAATGGCCACAAGTCTATTTGGTTCTGTAACCATCAACACCGAGCTCAGACAAAAAGGCATCCTCAGAAAACTTGCCACAACCCCAATTACTAGGTCTGAATGGCTGGTTTCGAACATTCTTTACCAGCTTGTTATGGCGCTTTTTGCAATCATTGCGATTCTTATCGTGGGAATTTTGGTCTTTGATTTAAGGCCCCATATCAATCTCTTTTTACCGCTTTTCATCTTATTGGATGTCTTTGCATTTTCTGGTTTGGGAATGCTTATCACCAGGTTTGTCAAGGAGGCGCAGAGTGCTGAGGCTGCCGCCAATGCCCTGATGTTTCCAATGATGTTTTTGGCAGGCACATTCTTTCCTTTGGAGATGATGCCTGATTTTCTCCAAAAGACCGCCTTGGTGCTGCCTTTGTATTATGTGAACGAAGGCCTTAGGGATTCCATGGTGCGCCTGGATTTCGGAAGTGCCCTGTTCAATGCAGCGGTAATCGGAATCTTTGGAATAATAGTGTTTATTCTCGGAATATTTCTCACAAAATGGGAAGAGGAATAAATCAAAATCTCAAAGCTTGCCGCGCCATAATGGATGCGAATCCAAAAGCTTCTTTTTCTGCACATCCCAGCAGTAGAGTGTTTCGAATTTAGCCCTGCCGTTCTTACCTTTTTCTTTGGCCTCTTCAGGGTTGTCATGATAATGCATGATTGCCCCCGCAATTTCCTGTATATTCATTGGATCCACTGCCTTTCCGCAATCAGACTCAGAAACCACAACCTTCCTCATGTTAGGAAAATTACTGACTATCATTGGAACAGAAAGGGACATATAATCAAAGAGCTTGTTTGGCATCCTGGCGATCTGATTTGCATTCAGAGGCTGAAAAAGAGCTGTGCCCACATCGAAAGTTTCGGTATATCTCAAGAGGGCATCACTTGGTACCCTTCCTGTGAATATGACTCTTTCCAAAACACCTTTTTCTTTGGCATATTTTTTTACATTTTCCAAATCTTCTTTTCTTCCACTTCCGCCCACAACAAGGAATTTGATGTTTTCAGGCAGTTCCTTCAGGGCGTCTATCACCTGCTGGGTTCCGTTTTCAAGGTTCACACTACCTGAAAATCCCACAATAAAATCATCCTCTTTTAAACCCAGTTTCTGTTTTACTTCTTTTATCTCAGACTCCGTAATTTCGGGTACAGCATTAAGGGTCTTGGAATTATAAAGGGTTGTGGCAGAATGGCCCATCTTTCTGAACTTCTCTTCAAGATCAGGCCCGTATGTATAGCTGTATGCCACATGTTTTAACATCCTCTTTTCATTGAATGCGAATAACCGCCCTTCGAGGCGGCTGTTTTCCGAAACCATGGCAGGCCAGTTCTCATGGGCGTCGTAGAAAAGGGGGATCTTCAGTATCTTTTTTGCTTTAACGCCTGCAGGGAGTATCTCAAGGTCATGGCAAACAATAGCGTTTGGTTTTAACTGGAGGATTTTACCCGTAAGCTCCTTTAACGTGCTCCTGTAGGTGAGAACCCGTTTAAAAAGTGACCCCTGGGGAGGTTCCAAAAAGAACCTGTGGACTTTAACACCATCCCTTTCCTCGACTTTTGGAAGATCCAATTTATCCTTTATCCAGGATACCGCAGTAATTTCAAAGTCATATCCCTTTAATATCTCGATCTCCCTTTTGGCCCGCATAATGGGCCAGGGTGTGAAAAGGTCAGCGTGTGTCACAAAGCAGACCTGAGTCATTTTTCTATGCTCCATAACATAATTCCTTCAAATGAATCCCATGTTCCTTTATTACACTTTCTATTCCCCTGAATCACCTGCGAAATGTCACTAGAGAATACCATCACAACCTTTTTAAAACCCCTGCTCTTTAACCCAAAGTTATGGTTGACTTGGACTTCTTCTTCAACCCGAAAGGAATCGCTGTTTTGGGTGCGTCCACAAAGGCTGGGAAGATCGGATACGAGGTTGTGAAGAACCTGATAGATGCCGGTTATGAACATGAGATATATCCTATCAACAAGAGTGCGGATGAGATTCTCGGTCTTAAGGTGTACAGAAGCATATTGGATTTACCGGGCAAGGTGGATCTTGCAGTATATGTTCTACCTGCAAAATATGCTCCCCAAATCATGGATGATTGCAAAAAGAAGGGCGTAAGAGGCATGGTGATCATATCTGGTGGATTCAAGGAACTCGGCGAGGAAGGAATAGAACTTGAGAGAAGGACCCTTGAAAATGCAAAAAAACACCAAATCAGGATAATCGGCCCCAACTGCGTTGGCGTTCTCAGCCCGAAATCAAACTTGGACACATTCTTCCAGCACCGATATGCCATGCAAAGACCCGATGCAGGGAATATCAGCATTCTCACACAGTCGGGAACCTTCGGCCTGAGCATCCTGGAATGGCTTGCACAGGAGGGACTAGGAGTTGCCAAATTCGTTTCATACGGAAACAAGGCCGATGTGGATGAACTGGACATGCTCAGGTATCTTGAAAGGGACCCGGACACCACAATTATTGCCCTTTATGTGGAGGGTCTGAACAAGGGAAGGGAATTTACAGAACTTGCACAAAGAATCGCAAAGACCAAACCTATCGTTATGATCAAAGGGGGGAGAACATCCCTTGGTGCAAAAGCGGCACACAGCCATACTGGCTCCCTTGCAGGAAATCATGCCATATTTGAAGGGGCCATGAGACAAAGCGGTGTTGTGCTTGTAAATGACATTGACGCCCTGGTGGATGTGGTCAAACTCCTTTCAATGCAGAATCTCCCTCGGGGGAACTCTGTGGCAATGATCACAAACGGAGTGGGACCGTGTGTAGTTGCCTCCGATGAAATCCAGAAAGCTGGAAACCTGAGGCTTGCCAATCTTGATGAAGATAATATTAAAAGATTGAAGGAATCACTGCCTGATTTCTGCGTGTTCTCAAATCCCCTTGACATAACAGGAAGTGCCACGGCAGAATGGTTCAAACTTTCTTTCGAGGTGGTAAAAAACGACGAAAATGTGGATATTCTCATGCCCTATTTCGTATTCCAGGATGCGCCTTTATCTGAAACCATTGAAGAACTCCACGACATCATGAAGAAAATGAAGGATTCTGATATAACTTTGGTTTGCGTTGCTATCGGAGGGGAGTTCACACAAAAACAGATTGCCATCCTGCAAAAAAACGGTATACCATGTATCCCCACATCTACAAGGGCTGTTTTTGCCATAAGCAGGATGGTTTGGTATGCTGACTTTCTGAGAAATGCCACCTAATCCTTTTCATTAACCTTATACCGTCTTACCTTTACCTTGCTCTGGCTTAAAACCTCTTTTGCAAGTTCGTCGATATAGTCATCATCATATATTATCTCGGTGATGTTGGAGTTGATCAGAAGTTTGACACATACCACACAGGGATGATTTGTGGTGTATATCTTGCCGCCTTCTATACTGGTGCCAAACACAGCGGCCTGGATTATGGCGTTCTGCTCTGCATGAACACCGCGACACAGCTCGTGCCTCTCACCTGTGGGGATGTTCTGCTTCTCCCTGACACATCCCACCTCTTCGCAGTGGGGAAGTCCCCTGGGGGCTCCGTTGTAGCCAGTGGAAAGCACTCGTTTGTTCTTTACAATCACTGCCCCAACCTTCCTTCTCAGGCATGTGGACCTTGAGGATGCAAGATGCGCCATCTCCATGAAATATTCGTCTATTGTCGGTCGCGAGTTTTCGCCCATGGGTTCACCAAAATTTTTATGGTAATTGCTTTTGTTCTTTATCTGTGTTTTGACTCGCATTCAAATTGAGAAAAAGAACGTCTCACTCCATCTCCTTCTTAAGGGTCCTACCCAAACGCGCAATACCCTCTTTCAGCTTCTCATCAGAGGAATGCGAAAAGTTCAGGCGCATATGGTTCCCCCCGCTTCCGTCATGGTAGAACGCAGAACCGATTACAAATGCCACGTTATCCTCCTTAAGAGCCCTCATGAGAATGAGCTTTGAATCCATGTGCTCGGGTAGTGTGACCCAGGAGAACATACCGCCTTCTGGTTTGGTCCAGGTCAAACCCTCTGGAAAATGCTCGTCCATTGCAGCAAGCATTATGTCCCGTTTTCTATGATACATGGCCTTGATCTTCTCGATGTGAGGTAAAAAATTACCACGGTTCATAAATTCGTATGTGATGTACTGTGAAAAAGTTGTGGAGCAGAGATCAGCTGACTGCTTTGCTATTGCGAACTTGCGGGCAAGGGCCTTGGTTGCGTGAATCCAAGCAACTCTCAGGCCCGGAGATAAAAGCTTTGACATTGTTCCAAGGAATATCACCCTGCCCTCGTAATCAAAGTACTTTATTGGTTTGACTTCCTCTCCTTCGAAGCGCAGTCTGCTGTAGGGATCGTCCTCCAAAATTAGAACATCAAAATCTATTGCAAGCTCAAGCATCTCCTCCCTTCGCTTCTCGTTCATGGTGACCCCAGCCGGGTTCTGGAAGGTGGGGACCACATATATCATCTTTGGTTTTATTCCCTTTACCTTCAATTCAACAAGCTTCTTTTCAAGGGAATCAACAACCAATCCGCCGTCATCCTGATCCACAGTATCTATCTCTGCTTGAAAGGAGCTAAAAGCTCCCAGTCCTCCAACATAGGAAGGAGCTGTGGTAAGTACCATATCTCCAGGGTCCAATAGAACCATGGAAATCAAAGAAAGTGCCTGCTGGGAACCTGTGGTCACTATGACGTTATCCACCTCCCCGTTTACACCCAACTGACTCTTCATGTAATCCACAAGTGCGGTTCTGAGGGGCCTGATACCCTCTGTTGCACAGTACTGAAGACATTTATGTGAATCGTTCTTAAGAATATCTATACATATCTCAATGATTTGCTCTGCTGGAAAGGCTTTTGTATTGGGCAGCCCTCCTGCAAGTGAGATGATCTCAGGGCGCTGAGTGAGTTCTAAAAGCTCTCTGATATCAGAGGCTTTCATTCCCAGTGCCCTTTCTGCAAAGAATCTAGTCATGTCTCGTTCCACTCAATCACCATGGGGTAATCGTAGAAGAGATATTTATAGTACCTTTAGAAAGTATCATATAATTTGAAAGTTATTAGGGAATATCTGTTTACACTTTTATACTGATTTGAACTGCGATTTGATGTGATTTGAAAATTGTAAATTCAAATGAAAGAAAAAGGTAGGGAGAGGTATGGAAAAGAAATTTCTGAAAAAGGGGAAAGTGAAAGAGGTTTACGAGCTAGGGCCCGAAGAGCTGGAATTCAAGTTCACTGATCAGATTTCGGTATTTGACAAGGTTATTCCCACCATGGTTCCCTTCAAAGGGGAGAGCCTGTGCAGGACAAGCGCGCACTGGTTTGAGGTGGCAAAGGACCTGGGAATCCTCA
>CBDVCK010000052.1:0-16395 GCA_965372465.1 uncultured Thermoplasmata archaeon
ATCAACTATTACATTGTCTCAGAACAGAGATGGGGCTGGCACTCCACTATAATGCATGAGGGCGCATATGATCCTACAATGGATATTGTGGTGGGCTATCAGGTATCAACAACAGCCACAACAAAATACACGTTCATCGGGATTTAGGGGTTGGAATCTTCAGCCTCTATATCTAACTCCTCACCACTATCCTCTTGGATTCCTACCTCGTCCTCCTTCTCACTTTTAGCTTCTTCTCCGCTTAATATATATTCCTCTTCTTCCCCTTCGATTCCCTCCTCATCTTCGGTTTTATCCTCCCCCACTGCCGCTTCTTTCCCGACTTCAAATTCATCCTCATCATCCTCATCCGATATGCCCTTCCTTCGCCTGCGCATCAATAATATCAATGAAATAATTATGAGAATAATAGTAAAGACCGCTACATACGATAACCATTCCTGTTCCTCCTTATCACTTGATCCCGTGTAGAAGCTCAAAATAAAATCTTCGGCCAGTGTATTGCCTGCCAGATCCTTTGCCGAATTGTTTACAACTATGGTATATGTGGTGGCATTCGTGAGATTCTCCATGGGTATTAGAGTCAGGGTGGTATTGTCTGAATTCCAATTCGTGATGAAATAAAATGTTGGAGATATCGATAGGGCGTTTCTTACAGACGTTCTGTTCATCCCTTCGTTGAAGTTTATCGTAATTGAAGTGTCCCGTGCAACTCCCTCATCACCATTGCGGGGACTTGAGGAGGCTATTCTTGGAGGAGTGTTATCTACTGTAAAAACAAAGATCACCGATATGTTGTTGCCAATGGAATCCCCTGCTGTGATCTCGATATTATACTGCCCCTCAGTCCAATCGGTGGTATCTATCTTCTGCGAAGGAATAATGTTTTGGAATTCTCCACCATTCACTGAATACCGTGCATAGGCAAGATGTGAATCATAAACATCTATTGCAATTTCTGTCCCAGATTGAAAAAAGGAATTATTGTTCTGGGAAACCAGTATCATAGGATATATGGTGTCGGTTGTGATGTTAAACCAAGAACGATTGAAGTTGCCCGCATAATCGGTTACATTCACGGAGACGATGAAATTCCCATCGCTTCGTGATGAAAGGTCAAGAGTATAGGGCGTTTCAAGGGTATACTGGACCCCATAATTAAGTGAATAACTGAAAGTGACAGGGCTTGCATCAAATACCGAGAAATTGAGGAAACCTTCTCTGATTATAGAATTGTTTTGGGGTTCGTTCAAAACAACCGAAGGACTCGTGGAATCGAGGGTTATGTTGTAGAATACCGATTGGGAATTACCCGGGATGTCCACTGCATTGACCTCGATGGAATAATTTCCATCGGGGAGGAGGGATGTGTTGATAATATATGCAGTTGTGAAAGACAGAATTGGTCCATTGTTCAATGAATAATTCACAGAAGCAAGGTGTTCATCCGCTATCGACAGATTGATTGGAGTACCTGCTCTGATATATGAGTTATTTGCAGGGGAATTAAGGTAGATTGTGGGTGGTGTGGAATCTAAAGTAACTAAATAATAAGTCGAATTTATATTGCCTGCAATATCCTCGGCTGCTATTTCTATTTGATAAATATCATCTGGCCATGTGGAAGTATTGAAATCATATGGAAAAAGTAGGCTCTGTCTTGGTCCATTGTCAATCGAATAGTTGACAGATTTTATAAATGGATCCGAGATCGATAAATTAATAATTTCACCTGCTGCGATTATTGAGTTGTTATTGGGGGAATTCAGGACGATTTCGGGATTTGTCGAGTCCAGAATAAAGAAAAACCAGCTCGAGTTCATATTACTACTATTGTCAATCACATACACTTTAATGAGAGAATCGCCATCAGGCCATCCAAAAGTGTCTATGTCGAAAAAAGGGTAAGGGAGGGTATTGTTCATCCCTCCATTGACCGTATAATTCACGTGATCGACATCCAGGGTAAGAATCTCAAAATCGATGATGGTTCCTGCTTTTATCACGGAATTATTTGCAGGGGAAATCAAGCCAACAAAAAACGAAATAACGCCGCGTGATTTGTTCATCAAGGGAAAATTATCCAATGAATCCGAATCAAGGATATACGGCACATCACCAATGCCATCGTTACCAGGAATATCTTGATTTAGTCCTCTATAGATGTCCTCCCCAGCATAATCGTTCCAATAGTTTCCACCATCGGGATAACCTTCATCCCAATCGTTATCATTTCCATTGTCATAGGCTTGGTTTATATTATCTATCAGGGTGTTATGGAAAACACGGTTGTTCTGCGAGGTGTTGAGGGCGATTCCATAATAACTACCGGAACCGCCATTTAAAGAGATGTTGTTGTTGGATACCTCGTTTGTGGAAGAGTAGTGAAGTTCAATGCCGCTGCCATCGTTTGAGAAAATTAGGTTGTATCCAATCATATTCGAGTCGGAAAGATATAGGTAGAGACCACGAAAGGCATTGCTTAAAATATTATTGTTAAAAATGGTATTATCTGTGGATTTATACAGACGCAGACCCTCCACATTTCCAGATAAATTGTTACTTTGGATATGGTTCTCCCATGATTCACTGATCATTATTCCGTATTCGATATTATCAACGATTTCGTTGTCCGAAATGGTGTTATTTGAGGATTGATAAATACCCATCCCAATGGAATTATATGATATGAGATTGCTCTTTATGACGTTTTCATTGGAGCTGTTTAACTTGATTCCCTGGTTGGTGTTATCGGAAATGATGGTGTTCTGTATATCACTTTTTAAAGAATGTTCCGCGAACAGTCCGTAGTTGCCGTAGGTTATGTTGCTGTATTGTATCTTTGCAGAACCGGTTGAATTGACCTGGATCCTATCCCAGTCCCCATCCGAAGGTGTGGTTTTATTGGATGTGAATTCTATTCTTTCAGAGGAGTTACCAATGGCTGTGAGATTCCCCTCTATGTAAAGGCTAAAGAAACCGTTGAAACGAACCTCGACTCCGGGCTCGATTGTCAAATTCACACCGAAATCCACGGTGACATGTCCTTCAATAAAATAGGGGCTGTTGCTGATATTCCAGGTGGTATCTGTTGTGATGTGTGATTCGCTAATCACTGTATCGGAAATGCTACGATTGGAACTGAATATCAATGAGGCGAGTAGTATCGATAGAATCAATACTCCTATGGGGATGACGGCACATATTTTTTTCATCTTTTCTATGACTCCTCAGTTGATTACTCCTCATCTTTTACCTTTTCTTCACCCTCTCCCCCTATATTATCGTTACCGCCTTCCTGCTCGCGGGCCTCGATTTCTTCCTCCTCCTCATCTTCTTCGAACTCTTCACCCTCCTCGATATATTCCTCTCCTTCGACATCTTCACCAACGAGGTCTCTTAGGGTCTTTTCATAGACAGTTATTACCGCGTAATCACCCTTCTCGAAGGCTTCCTTGGCCTTTCGCAACATGATCTCCGCTTCCTGAACGTTATCCCCCAGTTTTTCCTCTTTTTTAAGGAAGGATTCCATGGCCTCGATATCCCTTTGCGCCCTCATTGCCAGGTAGATATCCTCAACCTGTTCCACAGGACCTTTTGGTTCCTCTTTTTTCTCCTCCAAGAGCAGGATGAAAAGCACTATGGCTATGATAAGGAGCGCAATAAGAATCGGAATGAGCCACCAGTACTGAAGGGCAGAAGGCTCTTCTTTGGGTTCCAATGGTATGCTGTCGATATCAGTGGGATCAGAGAAACCCTCAAATTCCTCTAGATTGGAATAACCGTCCCCATCGGGGTCCTCCTGGGCATCAGCGGGATCATAGGGGTCCAGGCCATAGTACAATTCCCATCCATCAGGCATCCCGTCCTCATCAGTATCCAAATCAAAATCAATGGTTGACATGAACTGGTAACTTGTGAAGTTATCCAGAGGATTTCCCGCAAGATCTGTTGCTCCCACTTCCAAATCCACTGTGTAAAACTCGTTTAGTTGGAGACCAATGATATCCAATAATGTCAGTGTTCTGTCGTCATCGTACCACGCAACAGTGTAATTAAGATTGGGCGTGATTCTCAGGACGGGTTCCACGGATTCGGTATTCATTGGTTCCGTAAAGTAGATGATAATCCTCGTGAAATTGAAGGGATAATAGGGAGCCGAGACCACGATCTGTCCCTCAGGTGATGTGCTGTCCAGGGTAAAGGCAAAGGAGGCATCGATTGCATTTCCAATACTATCGTTTGCATGTATCTTTATGGTGTAGTTACCATCCTCCCATCCCGAGGTATAGATGTTAAAGGGTGAAGCAAGATCTATTGTTCCCCCATCATTTATCGAGTATTCCACATCAAATTGGTTGGCATCTGTAGCATTGATATCAATTAACGTCCCTGTCATGATAAATGAATTGTTACCTGGGGAGTTAAGAAGAATCGAGGGTGGTGTAGAATCGATTATTATTCTGAATAGTGCAGTGTTTCGGTTTCCTGCTTTATCTACCGCTAAAATCGTAATATCATATATTCCATCTGCCCAACCAGTTGTATCGAAATCAAAAGGTGAGGTGAGGTTCTGCCAAGCCCCGCTGTTTATTGAATAATTCACCATGTCAAGATTTTCCTCGATAATGTCGAAATCAAGGACCTCCCCGGGTAAGATAAGGGAGTTATTTTGGTGGGAATTCAAGGCAATTGATGGATTTGTGGAGTCAATTATGAATACCAATAATGAAGTGTTAGTGTTGTTCCGACTGTCATCTGCATACACGATCAAAATATGCATTCCCTCGCTCCAACCGGAAGTTGTGATATTATAGGGATCTGCAAATGGGATATCCGCACCGTAGTCAAATGAATAGGTAGTGTTATTCAGATACAAATCGAAAATCTCCAAATCGATAATTGTACCTGGAATTATCACGGATTGATTTTGCGGGGAATTTAGTATGATATATGGTGCTGTTGTATCGTTGAAAATGAATTCATACCACGTAATATTGATATTTCCAGCTAGATCCACGGCATAAATCGTGAGAATGACATTTCCATCAGGAAATGATGAGGTGTCTATATTAAATGGAGAAGTCAGTGTTTGATTGGGTCCGGAGTTGACGGAATAATTGACAAAATCCAGATTATCGTCACTGATTGACAGGTTGATGAGGATTCCAATTTCCCCTGATGTTCCGTTGACCGGTGAGAGCAATTCTATTACCGGGAGGGTTGAGTCCAAAATGATGAAAAATTCGCTGAAATTTATATTGCCTGCGGCATCTGTGGCTATTATTATGATGGAATAATTCCCTTCTCCCCAACCGGTTGTACCGATATCGTAGGGTGGGAAAAATGCATTGTAAGGTCCCCCTTCCGTGGAATTGGACACCGATATGAGATGGATATCGAAAATATCAAAATCAAGAATTGTGCCAGGGATGAAGACATAGTTACCCGAAGGAGAGTTGAGAACAATATAAGGCAATGTGCTATCGATTGTGAAATTAAACAGATCCGAATTCGTATTGTTCGCTGTATCCTTGGCATGAACTTCAATTAGATAATATCCATCCGTCCAGTTTAAGGTATCGATATCGTATGGGGGACTGAGGGTTTGATTTAAACTGCCATTGATTGAATAATTGACAATGTCAATATTGGTATCCAAAATTGTCAGGTTGATTATTGTACCACCCTTGATAGTTGAATTGTTTGCAGGGGAATTGAGTATGATTTTTGGGGGAGTGGCAACTGTAAAGTTATAAAAACCTGAATTGGAATTTCCCGCCTGATCAAAGGCATAGATGTAAATTTCATATATGCCATCTTCCCACAAAAGGGTGTCTATATCAAATGGAGGAATCAGGATTTCAGGGGGATCCATATTTCTAGCATAGGTGGCGCTATCAAAATTGTCATCCACGATCTCGAAATTGAGAATTGATCCTGCCGTTATTATGCTGTTGTTCACAGGTGAAATGAGGGATATTGAAGGTGGTATCGAATCGATGATTATTGAAAAAATGCTCGAGTTTGCATTGCCCAGAGTATCGGTTGCATTCACCTCGATAATGTAACTTCCATCCGGCCAGGTAGTGGTGTTGATTTCATATGGTATGGCAAATGGTTGAGGGCCCGTACCATTAACCGAGTAATTGACAGTGCTTGCATTAAGATGTGGATCCACAATATCGAATACCAAAAATGTCCCGGGCTTTATCACCGCATTATTTGGATGGCTTTCAAGGGTGATTATGGGGCCCGAACCGTCAATCGTGAAATTATATTGTGTATTGTTCCAATTACCTGCCCTATCGACTGCACTGACCTGGATGATATGGTTACCATCACCCCAGATAGAGGTATCGATATTGAACGGCGCCACGAAAGTGATATTTGAACCACCATTTACTGTGTAACTCGCATTGGCAAGATTTGTGTCCGATACAGTGAGATTTATGGTTACACCGGGGAGTATTATGGAGCCGTTAATAGGGGAATTGAGTATGATTTCAGGTTTTGTGGAGTCGATTGTAAGGTTGACCCAAAATGATGTGACATTGCCCTTGCTATCATGTATGAAGATATCTATGATGTAAATATCGTCGGACCAACCTGTAGTGCTTATATTCCAGGGAGAAGGTAAAGTGGTGTTCGCCCCGCTGTTCCGGGAATAGTTTACGTATGCAATATCATCTCCAATAATGATAAAATCCAGGATGGTCCCCTGGACAACAATGGAATTATTCATTGGAGAATTGAGATACACGAAGGTTCTTGTAATCGAAGGAATTATAAGCGGATAGTTATCCAGTGCACCTGCCCCGCCCCCAATAGCCATATATGGATCATCGACTATCCCATCGCTTCCAACCTCATCCTGATTCGGACCGGTATTATTATCATATGCCCCCTCGCCGGGCTCATCAAAATCACTCCAGTAGTTTCCACCAGAAGGAAAGCCATCATCCCAAAAGTTATTTGTTGTATCGTCATGTGCTTGTTCTGTGTTGTTCCAGAAGATGTTATGATAGATCTGGTTGTTTACGGATGAAGTCAAATTTATACCTTTGGCATTCGTGGATATATTGTTCTTGATGATGTCATTATTATTGGCGCTGGATAGGTATAGACCACGATCGCTGTTTAAGAAGATGTCATTTTTTGTGATGTTGTTGTTATGGGACCCGGATAGTGCCATACCATAATCTGTATTAGAGAAGATGAAGTTCTTGATTAAGTGGTTGTTGCTTGTGAAGGATATCATGCGAATTCCCTCATCGTTCATATAAATGCTGTTCAGACTGAGCTCATTGTTTTCCGATTCGGCTCCAGACGAACCTGATAGGTAGATACCGCGGTAATTACCCCAGATGCTGTTGTTTATGATGTGATTGTCAGATGATTTGGAAAGAAATATTCCGATGACCCAATTCTCATACACATTGTTGTATTTGATATCGTTTTCATGTGACTCGCTGAGAAATATACCGTTATTCTCGTTATATATAACAGTGTTGTTCGAAATCGTGTTATTTGAGGATTGAAACAGGGTTATACCATCAAAATAATTACTTGAAATATTGTTGTTTTGAATATCGTTCTCATTTGACCCGATGATCTCCAAACCATAGGTGCTGTAGGTGATATTGCAGTATTTTATGGTGGCATGGCCAGTGAGATTGACCTGGATTCTGTCCCAGTCACCTGGTAAAGGGCCTGGCAAAGGGAAACTTGCATTAGATGTGAAATTTATCATATTTGCCGGGGTTCCAACAGCCGTGAGATTCCCGCCAATGTGAAGCCAATAAGGGCCATTGAAACGAACCTCGACACCAGGCTCGATTGTCAGATTCACGCCGTAATCCAGAGTAACATTCCCCTCTATGTAGTAGGTGCCGTTGGCTATATCCCATATTGTGTCCACAGAAATGCTGCCTGCTCCTATAACTGTGGCTGATTTTGCCTCCTTTGAATCGAAAATCAGCTGACCCAGCAGTATAGATAGTGTTAATAGACCAATGATGATGTAAGCTTGTGTTTTTTTCATTTCTCTCTCCCCCGAAGAGTCTCTTTATATCCCTAGTTTTAGTCATACTGGCTGTTGTCGTGAACTATTTCGCATTAGTTATAATGTTTTTGGGGTTTATTAATCTTGCCCATGGAATATCCACAGCTGGGGAAGAAAGTATAAAAGATTAAAAAAAAATAAAAAAAAATTGAAAAAATGGAGAAAGTTTGAACTTTCTCCTTTGCGTTTTGCTGTTTTTTACTTGGTTTAGCTGAGGTCGATTTCTATGAACTCCATGTCGTAGCCGCCGCCGTTGTTGTATGGTGATGGATAACCGTCGCCGGTATCATCATCGAAGGCAGTGAGCATGACTATGAAGTAATATGCTTGGTTCTCATCGAAAGCGTGTGTTGTCTCGTCGTTCACTAGTATGTCGGTTCCACCTGGGCTTCTATCGTCGTTACCCGGTCTGTCGAACCATGGATCGGCATCTTCTTCCAGTACACCGAACAAGAGTTCAGGTGGGCAGGTTTCTCCGGCCACGGAAGTTGACTGATCGACATTTGCGTAGACGTTTACTGCATGCGGTGACGTGTCGCCGAAGTTCCATACCAATGCCAGATCATCGCTGCCTTGGTCGTATACATCTGCCTGGAACATCATGTCCTGTCCGCGAACCATTGCTTTCAGGTATTCCGAGCCGATAGTCCAGACCGTATCTCCGTCCTGGAACACTTTCTTCAGTTCCTTGATCTTTCCGTCCGGGAATCGTCCCTGGAATATCCATGTTGGGTTTCCGCCGCCTTGATGGTCGTATTCCACTGTCACGTAGTAGTCGTTGATGTTTTCCATGTGCAGAACCGATGGCATCACTCTGATCTTATCGTTTCCGTCGTGAGACAAGGTGACCGAGCTGATCTCGGTTGAGCCTTCCCATAGTGTCATTGTTGCGTCGTTGTCAGGTGTTCCTGTCACTCTTATGGCCAGGTCCAGTGCAACGGACGCGCGTAGGTTTGAGATCACTGGGTCGACGTTCAAGACCTCTGTTGTCAGAGGCTGGATTGAAACCCAAAGGTCCTCTTCTCCTGCTGGTCCTACGTACACGGGTTCCTCGCCTGTGCCGAACTCGAATTCCCAATACATGTCGTCGTCGATGACTTGCAGCTGTACATCGTATCTACCGTTGTCCAAGAAGTTGTGCGATACTGGCGGTAGCTCACCTGTTGCGATATATCCGTCCCAAATCCATCTAACTGAGTTTGCCAGAAGTGTCATGTAGTCGCCTGTGCAGTATACTGGTGACGGGAACATGGCAAGATCGACAGTTCTTCCCGTGAATGGATTATGGTGACCATAATCCTGGTATGATATACCGATCTCTCCTGAGCTGAGGTCAGCCACAAGTACTGATTCCGCGTTTAAAGATGTCGAGGTATACGAGAACTGGTTTGTAAAATCGGTTACGCCCTCCAGGATTGGATGGCCTGGTTCGTATACAGTGCCTAGGGTTGTCACTGTGAAATAGAGACCGATTGCCTCTGTTGGGTTGTAATCCTCCCAATCCCATCTTCCCTGTATACCTCCGGTCTGATAGTCTGTGACCCAAGCGCATACAACGCCTCCGCCTGTATCGGAGTAGTCTGCCAGCACATTGCCAAAGGCGTCTCTGAGTGGTTGAGATACTATGTAGTTCTCTCCGACGATCACCACATCGTATTGTTGCAATAGGCTCAGAGGAGGTGCCGTATTGGTACCCAGGGGACCCCAATCGTACCTGTCGATTACCAAGGGGACTCCCGGGAGTTGTGCTTCCAGTTCGGTTCGCAGTGCGCTCTGGATAGCGGGGCCTTGGACTGACCAGGTTTCAGCCATCAGGACGTTCATAGGTGGTGGTGCAATGCTTCCCTTGTAGATCCAATCCGTCTGTTCGCCGTCGCCCCAGATGTATCTGTAATAGAACTCCTCTGTTGCTGTTGTCGCGGCAGGATCCGTAACCTCGAAGCCTTCTAGCACAAGGGCCTCGTTCTCCGGGATTATGAAACTGGTTGCCGGTCCGATTACGGACGGGAACACGTTGTTCACTGTGCTATCGACAGTTGCTTCAGCCATGCCATCCACGGTCATGAGTAGCAAGCCAATCAGATCGAAATTGTCAAAGTACTGGTACCCGTAGTATGCATAGGCGTTGGTGTATCTGATTGCAACTGATACCTCGTGCCCGGCTCCTTCCGAGATGTCGAAGGACATGCGTTGATATGACCCTGTTTGACCAAAGGATGTTACTGTCTCCCATGGTGCGCCGTCGACACTAAGCAGCACTTCGCAATTGGTTTGACTGCCGTACAGGTATGTGTTGAATTCAACCAAGAGGTTGGGATAACCAGCTGGCACTGTGTCGAACGGGAGCTTGATTAGCCACTCGTCACACTCCTCATATGGAGTGTACCAGACACGAGCTGTATAGCTGCCCGAATAGTAAGCTCTGTGCCAGTCGTTATAATCCCAGGGTTTTGCTGGTCCGCCGTGTGTGAAGCTGCCGTCGTCTGCCTCGAAGTCTACCTCGAGGATTGTAGTGGGTGTGCCCATTGTTTGAGAGAAAACTCTGATGTCATCGATGTTCCATCCGCAGTAGGTCACGCTGGCGTCAGTCGGCCCCATCTCGAACCGAACATAAACAGTCGCCTCGTCATCCGCAACCGCTGATATGTCATAGGTGACCTGGATCCATGTCGGGTCTGTGAAACTCCCGCCTGTATGTTCCCAGATAGTCGTCCATGACGAGCCATCATTGCTGGCCTCGATGGACGCATGGTCCCATGAAACCGACTCGATGCCCAGCCACCTATAGAACTCCAGTTTGACATTGGTCTCTCCCGTGCAATCGATTGCCGGGCTGTAGATATAGTTACCATTAGTAGGTATGTTGTTCTCGTATTCTCCCCAATATGTTCCGAGACCGGTGAGGTCATTCCCAATGGAGTAGGTGCCCCTGAAGGCTCCCACAGGGTCTGCCGGAGATCCAAAACCAAGTGGCGTGTCGACTTCCCAATCATTGGCGGAGCCTCCAAGTGTCCAATCACTTATGTCGCCGTCCTCGAAATCGTCTTCCCAGAGATCTGTCTCAGTTACGCTTGCGTAGCCTATGATTTCCACATCGTCGATATAGGCTCCGCGATAGGTGACTGAGGCATCGGTTTGCATCACGAATCTAACCCATGCCTGTGGCGCTCCGTCAAGGGAAGAGATATCGACTGTATATTCGGTCCAAGTTGTTACAAAGTCCTCGTATAATGCAACCTGTGTCCAGACGAGGTTGTTGGTTGATATCTGTACAAGAAGTCGATCCCAGTAGAACTCGATCTCCTGCCACATCCAGAAATTTAGCTCGGTATTGGCAGATCCGCTCAAATCGAGCATCGGAGTCTTCAGCCAGTAATCTGCGTTATTTTCGTAGTTACCGTCGAGGTCCGTGCCCCAGACGTTATCGCCGCTGTGTCCTGAGCTGGGTCCTACTTCAGGTTCTCCCCATTCCCATTCATCCAAACTTGGGGAATTGTCCTGGATTTCCCAACCTGCTGGTGGATTGTTGCCGTATAGACCCCAAGAAGTCCAGGGGTCGAAGTCTTCATTGTAGATGGATACCCGTCCACCGAGCTCTACATCGCGTCCGTGATCATCGTCCCTGATATAAAATGTGGCTGTGACTTCATCTGATGGTGTGACGTGTTCTGGATGGTCATCCACATAGGTATGTGCAATAGGATCCGTGTGGTAGGGCTGTGGTAACGGTGTTGGTTCGGGTTGCCTTGATGTCCATCTGATGGCGTTGTATACCATTGTTATCCAGTCCCCTGTGGGGACATAGACACTTGGCAAAAAATTGATCGATGCATGGCGTGCGCCGCTTCCATATGGGTTACCATAGGTTGCTGCTAGAACTTGGCCGACGGCCCAGTCGGAGATTCGTTCGCCTCTTGCAACACTGGTTATTGGCATTGTATAAACATAGGGGCTCCCACCAATATTATTCACGTTCTCCATGATCATGTGTCCTGGTTCGTACACTGTACCTATTGACATACCTGCTCCAAGATATAAGCCAGGGTAGGGGTCCAAAGCATCGTAATTCTCGGAACGCCATCGACCCATGACTCCCGGGTCGTAGGTGTACCACGCAGCTGGCATTGTGATGACGCCTCCGCTTCCTTCAGCTCCTTTTATGTCAGAGAAGTCTGCGAGCAGGTCCCCGACTTCTTCATTCCATATCTGGTAGTAGTTGGATCCACAGATAACCACATCGTAATCGAGCATGTATTCAAGTGTAGGTATTGTGCCTGTACCGTAAGGTACCGGTGAGTAGTCCCATGTGTCTAACGCTTTGACAAAGCCTCCCTCGAGGGGAAGTCCGGCCAAGAGCGCATCTATGCCATATCCTGAGGGTGGTGTTCCCCAACTGTGTAGGACGAGCACATCTGCTCCGCCGCCTACGTACTGTATCCGATAATCCATCCATGGTGTGACTGTACCGTCGCCGAAGTCCCACATATATTGCCAGGTATCGTCCCTACCTAGATCCATGAAGGACCCACTGAATTCGTAGGTTGCGGGTTCGCCAGTGCTTATTGGTACAGAGTTAACTTCTGTTATTAGTGGTTCTCTGTTCCAGACAAAGACGTCTTCCGTGTCCTCGACAACATTTGGATAGCTGAATGTGTAGGTGTAATGGAGGTCCACCTTTGGTATGCGGGCTGTGCCTAGACTCCAAGGTGGTCTGCCGTTTTGATTCCAGTATCTCATTTGTATAGGATCGATATAAGCGTCACCGGCATCAGCAAAGTAACCATGCGGGGCAAGAGAATAATATGGTAAAATATCTCCCGTAATGGTGTAGGAGATCAAATATTCCTCGCCTGCTGTGAGGTCAACATCTGCCTCTCCGTTATCGGTTAGATCGTACCATTTCCATTGATTATTACTTGCTGCCGGTAGTGGATACGAAAGTTCCATTAATAATGAGGAACTGTCATAGATTCGTATGGCTATGATCTCAACTGGGTGTCCTCCTAAGCCGCCGTACTTGTAGTACCCTACTTCATCGATTGTGCAGTCTTGAAGCGCTTCAAAATCCCAACCCCATGAAGTTACGGGAGAGCCCGACATATAATATAACGTGGGTGTGACCGTATTTTCAAATTGAGGTCGGCCTCCGCCAGACCCTGTTGTCCAGGTTGTGTCCCATGCTTGTACTCTTGTAGTTCCTTGGTGGTCATCGTAGAAAAAAGTGGTATCTGTGTTATCTCCAAGGGCTCCCCAGTAATCGGGTGCTGCTCCTGGTCCGTCAAACGATCCGTCGTTCCTGTAATCCCATCTGTACATGAAGGCGCTTGTGACATCCTCACCGTCATCATCCACAGTTGCCATTAAGGGAATCGGGTCTCCTTCGTAGTATGGATCAAATGGAACCTCTGTTCCGTATGGTCCGAGACCGCCACCAGCGTCAACTACTGGGTCCGGTGATCTTGTTCCTGCGGGTTCTATTGATTTAAGGTCACTTTCACTTGGTATAATCTCTTTCTGTGCTCCGCCGTCCATTCTCACTTGCTTTGATGGTGTCTCTCCTTCCATATTTGGAAGTCCAAGGGTTGAATCTCCCATTGGTTCTATGAGTGGAACCTCCATAGGTTGCGGTGGTGCTTCGAAATCTGTATCCGTCATTGAGGTCAGTGATGTTTCTATTGTGCTTTCGCTGTTTGCAAACGCGCTGGCAGGTGCCTCTCCTGCTCCGCCCATTCCTTCTTCTTGCTCACTTATTGCTATTGGTTGTCCTTGTTCAGCACTCCAACTATTGGAGTCGGTGTAAACAGCTGCTGAAAACACCCCTGCGACCATGACAAAAGCGGTCATTAGGGACAATAGCAGTCTACTTATGTTTTCTTTTCGCATTTTCGTTTCTCCCTCCGTTTTCGGGTATTGCATTCCCCCTTGAAAAAGAGAACATAGGTTGAGGCCAGAGGAAGAAAACGGACGTACAGCATCCGGGCTACAAGACTGTAGCCGAAAACGACATCCTTCTATGTTTTCTTACCTCGGGTCTCGTGTCCTCCCTCCCCAGGGCTTTTTGAGGTATTTCAATGGACCGCGCGCACAAAAAAACGTGCACCGCCTGGTCTGTCACTGCGCCCCTCCTTGGCGCTCATACCACTGTAGGCAATATTCTTAATGCCCTACACGATATTTAAACCTTTTCCTAAACTTCATGATTTTTAGAGTGAAAAAGAAATATATCTGGATATATCCAAAAAACGGTGATTTTCTGATTTTACCCTCTAGAGCATGAATAGGGGTATTTTACAGTATATTTTTGATTAATTCGGAATATTTTTAATATTATTCATATAATTATTTCACTATTCAAAAATCGTATCTATGTAAATATATGTAATATATACAGTTAAAATGTAACTTATTATATACCAAAGGATAAGATATATTTGCCGCAATTGCGTAAAATTGGGAATGAAATTACAAAATTTTATTTAGGGGTAACACAATTTCCCGCGCAACTGGGCGAAAGGAGTTGTAATGACCAAAACTGCTGAGATCATCAAGAAGGTCTGCCTCATAGGCACTGGGGGAGTAGGAAAGACCAGCCTTATCAAGAGGTTCATCCTCGATATTTTCGATGACAAGTACCTGAAGACCCTGGGAACAAAGGTGAGCAAGAAGGAAATCACATTGGAATACCCCGAAAAGGACCTCAAAGTGAACCTCACCATGCTGGTCTGGGATATAATGGGTCAGGAGACGTTCCGCAATCTTCTTCAGGACTCGTACTTCTACGGGGCCGGTGGATGTCTGGCCGTATGTGATGTTACAAGGACCGAAACCCTTACTGTCCTTGAAGAATGGATTGAATCCCTTGCAAGGGTTGCTGGCAAGGTGCCATTGATACTCCTTGGTAACAAAAGTGATTTAAATGAAGATATCAAGGTAGATGAGAACATGTTAAAGGATTTTGCGGAAAAATACGATGCCCCCTATCTTTACACCAGTGCAAGATCTGGTGCCAATGTGGAGGATGCATTCTCCAGGTTGGGGAAATGGATGACCGAGGATGTGGGTTAGATTTTTGTTTGTTCTTCCTTTTCAATCCCCACTGTTTATTTCACCTTAACCAAATCAAGGGAAAAGTCCACTGCAGAAATGGAATGTGTGAGATAACCCAGTGATATCATATCTGCATATGCTGCATATTTTTCTATATTATCGGGGGTGATTCCCCCTGATATCTCCACGATCACATCGTTATTTTTCTCTTTAATTGCAAGATAGGCCCGCTTTGCCTCTTCTGGACTCATATTGTCCAGCATCACGATATCGGCACCTGCCTCAACTGCCTCCAGGGCATCTTTCGGATTCTCTACCTCGATTTCCACCAATTTACCTTGTTTTGCGAATTTTGATGATTTGGCCTTCCCCACCGCTTCCTTGATGGAGGGAACCAAAGCCAGATGGTTGTCCTTTATCAAAAACGCATCATCAAGATGATATCTATGGGGATATCCCCCTCCCAGTTCCACTGCCCTCTTTTCGAAGACCCGAAAGCCGGGGGTGGTTTTTCTGGTGGCCGCTATTTTCACATTGGAATTGATATTTTGGCATTTATCAACAAGCATCCTTGTCTCGGTTGCTATCCCGCTCATCCTTGCAAGGAAATTGAGGGAGAGCCGCTCACCTGCGAGGATGTCCTTTGCCCTACCTTGTATTATAAGGACCACCTTTCCATTTGAGACCGATTCCCCGTCCTCAACCTCGTTTAAAACTTGCAGCCTAAAATATCGGAATATCTCCATTGCCTGGGAAAGTCCTGCAATCACACAATCCTGTTTTGCCACAATCTCTGCCCTGGCCTGCTCCTCGCCAAGTAGTGCCTCGGACGTGATATCACAGATCACGATATCCTCTTTAATGAATCCCACAACATCCATTTTCATCACCCAAACGGATGTACAAAGGGCAAGGAGGGTATATAAGGGTTTTATCAGGTAAACTCAAGAAGTGACTCTTCTTCCTCTTCCTCCTCAGGCTCCTCTGATTCTAGGGTTTTCTCGGGTTTGGTAACTTGGGTTTTTTGAACTGGTTTCTCCTGTATCGCTTTCATATCTTTCCATTCCTGAGCTCGTCTTCTCTCGAGATTTTCAGCCATGCGCCGGGCACGCTTCTGTCTTTTAAGCTGTCTTCTGGCTCTTCCCGCATATGCTAGAACCGCAATGATGATAACAATGAGGATCAGTATTAGCCACAGGTCCGGGATTGGGACCAGCCCTTTTAGTAGCCCTTTTTCCTCCTCCTCTACGTCTACAGCCGTAACGTCTATCTCTGATACTTCA
>CBDVCK010000053.1:0-16242 GCA_965372465.1 uncultured Thermoplasmata archaeon
GGAAAGGCGAACTTAACAGCACCTCTGCAGGAAAATATATCTCATTGTTCGAGGAGTGGGAGGATATCTTCGGTGTTGCATTCATTGTAAAAAGAGAAGAGGAACTGACAGTGGAACAACAAAAGTTGATACAGGAAAGGGAAGAGGCCAGATCAAAAAAAGACTGGGCACGGGCAGACGAGATAAGGGATGAGCTCAAAGCCCAGGGAATAATTCTCGAAGACAGCGGGTCCGGTACCGTCTGGAAAAAGGTAAAATCAGATTAACCTTCCTGCATGTATTTTTCAAGCTGTGCAAGATACGAAGCTCTCAGCATGGATTTGTCCACGCGATTGATATAGGATGCCTGGACCATGGAGATGTAGAGCGTGTACTTCCCGATTTTTGTCTTAAGATCGCTTGGTTTGGGTTTCTTCATTGTGGTTGGCAGTATCTCTGAGCCAAAGCACGAAGTGCACACGCGGTAGTCCTGTTTATGCTCGTTTATGTAGTTGATGATCTCGGGGTCGACCTCGATGTTCTTGTTGGTTGTGACCTGAACCTGCATCTGTCATCACCTGTCCTTGAAGTTGGGTTTTCGCTTCTCCAAGAATGCAGTAAGTCCCTCATCCTTGTCTTCAGTGGAAAAGGCAAGGCCCTGGGTTTCTGCCTCGTAGGCAAGACCCTTATCCAGGGGCACGTTCAGACCTGCGTTTATTGCGGATTTCACAAGACGGATTGCGATCTGCCCGTTCTTGAGAATTCTTTGGGCCAGGGTTTTGGCCTCATCCATTAGGTTCTCAGGAGGTACGACCTTGTTCACTAGACCGATTCTTGCTGCCTCGTTTGCGTCTATCATATCCCCTGTGAAGATCAGCTCTTTTGCCCTTGCAGAGCCTACGAGCCTGGGCAGTCTCTGGGTTCCCCCGAAGCCCGGGTGAATACCCAAAGAGACCTCTGGCAGGCCGAACTTCGCTTTTTCCGAGGCAAGTATCATATCGCAGGACAGTGCAAGCTCGCATCCCCCGCCAAGTGCGAAACCGTTTACTGCAGCAATTGTGGGCTTGCCCAGGTTGTCGATGTCGTTGAACACGCTCTGCCCGAAGTGCATGAACTGCCGCGCCTCAAGCGGGGTCATGTCCTTCATCTCCTTGATGTCGGCACCTGCGACAAAGGATTTTTCCCCTGCACCTGTGATGATTATAACGCCTACCTCGGGGTCCTCACCAAGGGATTTCACTGCGGTTTTCAGATCGGTAAGTGTCTCGTGGTTCAGGGCGTTAAGAGCCTTGGGTCTGTTCATTGAGATAATGCCTATGCTGTTTGCTTTTTCTACAATTACATTGTTCAATTCCATTTTTTATTCCTCCCCTTTCTTTTTGAGTTAAGTAACACTGTCGAAATAGCGATTGGGGTATTTTTGTTTTTTTCCTATAAATTTGAGGTATTATTCCTCTTTGTAGTAATATTCGTATTCAACCAATAGTTCCCAGTCGTTGCCGTCATCAGTGAATCCGATTGGCCCACTTGAGAAGAATTCACCGCAGTCGCCGCATTGGATTGTGACATTATAGGTTCCGGTTCCGTTGAGATAGGGGTCGATGTCCGGGTCAAATTCCATTGTCAGAACCACTTCCCCCTGTTCGCCGTGGGCATTGGCCTCGGGTCCTTCTCTTTCTTCGCGGCCGTCTGGAGCTTGGGCCCTGAGGGAGAATGAATCCGGCTCGTTCTCGTAGGTTCGGGGGCCGTATACGATGTCATCCTCGTCTGTCCAGGTTAAGGTGAAAGTGATGGAAAGGACATTCTCAGCGTCTACGTCCATAGTCTCAATTGTGTCCGTGTTTTCATTTGCGTGGCCTGCACGGGTGGTTGGGTCACCATCTCTTATTTCGTAAGTTGTCCAGTCTGTTAGGGATGGGCCGTCGTCATCGTCGTCATCACCAAAATAAGTATCAGTCCCACCTACATATCCGACGCCGATTACGATTGGTATGAACATTAGTGCGATTGCAGCAGTTGTTACCTTTGTCCACATACTGGTATCCTCTTTGAATGTGGGATCCTCTTCCTTAGCAAGTTTGTTTATCCATCGATTGTATAGAATAAAGCTGGCAAAAGTTAAAATCCCTACAGCTACTATTAATGTTCCAAATAATTTTGGCATATGTGAATTCTCAACAAAAGATGAGTACCATATACCCATGATTGCAGGACCCAAAACAATTCCAACACCTGTTGAGATAAAGATCGCTCCCATGTAAATTGCAACCTTATCTTTTGGTGCGATCTTAGAAGTATATGCGATAAAGCCCGGATGCACTATAAATTCACCAATTGAATAAATTATTATCCCAGTAACAAACAGAGCTTCTGTATTACTTCCAAATGTGAGAAGAACTCCGATACAATAGATTATTATTCCAACCATCATCACATTCAGTGATTTGTACCTCTCCATGAACTTTGCTAAACCAGGACCAACAACAATGATTGTACCCGGATTTATTATAGCCAGCCATTGAATAGTAAACCATCCTGGCATTCTATTGAAGTCATTCATATAAAGAGGGAGAAAGCTGTGGTTTACAGCATACATGAACCAGAAACCTGCATATATAATGAGTAAAGTTCTGAATTTTTTATCATGAAGGGCGGGCATTATTTTTTTAAATGCTTGGGGAACGCTTAGATCCCGCTGCGGTTCAATGGGATTTTTATAAAAGAGAAGTAAGATTGCCACGTTGACAGAAATTAATATCCCAGATACAATGAATATGTAATAATAGCTATCCTTTGTTGGGAATGCAAATCCTAGAAAGAGTGGAAAAATAAAAGCCCCGAAATTAATGAACCAGTAATATAGTGAATATGCCAGATTACGTTGCTTGGCTTTAGTCACATGGGCAATGGTTGCTGAAATTAAGGGTTTGAAAGTCCCTGCTCCAAATCCCATTAAAAGTAATGCAATCACAAAAAGCCACATTTGGCCTGCTCTTAAAGTAGAGGTCATAAAATATCCGGATATCAGTAATCCAAATGAGGCCATTATCACCTGTCTGTATCCGAATTTCTCAGCAATTGCTGATGCAAATAAAGGCCAAAAGTACGAGAAGAAAAGTAACAAAGAGAACAAAAGGCCAATTGTAACAGCATTAATGCCTAGATTATCCGCCATATGGACCGACATCACGGCAAGCATTCCGTAATAGGCGCCTCTCTCAAACAATTCTAATGTATCCGCAATCCAGTATAATTTCGGAAATTGGCTAAAAAACCCCTTCTTCTCCTCGCCCGGTCCTTGTGGAGGTCCCACAACCTCTGGGGGTGCTACTTTTTTCGGCTCCTCTACAACCTCAGCCTCGACAATCTCAGGCTCCTCAATTGCCTTGACTTCGTATTCGTTGTCTGGCTTGTCCTCTTCGTCCATTCAATGCTCTCCCCGTAACGTCAAAAGTCCCCATAGGTATTATCTGGGTAACACAATCTACGATTTATCTTTTCCCCTCACGCCTGGTTCTCATCAAGCACCTTGGCAACAGTAGGAAAGAGCCTCAGGTCAGTATGCGGTAAAAACATGGCTGACGTGAACTCGTTGTAGAACATGTTGTTCACTGAAAGTTCGATATAGGTCATCATCTTGTAGACCCTTTCAGCCTCCTCCCGCATATCCTGGGAAAGCAAAGCAAGCCTGGCTCCCCCCAAAGATCCGTTTCCAATGAAATCGTACTTCTCAAGAGGCTCGTCAGGGAACAGACCCAGCAAAATCGCCTTCTTCAAATCAATGTAATTCCCGAATCCCCCGGCTACATATATCTTGGAAAGGTCGGAAAAGGAATAATCCATGCTCTTGAGCAGAACCGAGCAGCTTGCATAGACCGCAGCCTTAGTCCTGATGATGTTCTTGATGTCAGCTTCTGTGATAATTATATCCTTGCCTTTGGCCTCCTGCATCTCGATTTCGCCGTCCTCCCTTCTCACTGCTATCATGTCCCTGCCCAAAGCTGTTTCATCTGACCAGACCACAACGAACTCCTTTCCTTCGTCCCCATGCCTGATTCTTTGTGTGGGGATCTCGTTTATATTGCCGCCCTTATCGATTATACCGTGGGTGAACATCTCTGCCAGAAGGTCGATTAAACCTGAGCCGCAAAGTCCTTTTGGCTTGACATCTCCAATGGTCTTGTAAAAGACCTTGATATCCTTGATATCACTGCTTTCACAGGGTAGTACATTCAGGGCCACCTTTTCTATGGCACCAAAGGAAGCCCGCATTCCGTGCTGCACCTCCCCACCTTCAAAGGCAGGACCTGCGGAGCAGGAGCATGAGGCCAGCCAGTCCTTGTTTCCGATCACTGCTTCGCCATTTGTCCCAACATCGATTAGAAGTGAGAGCTCCTCTTTTACGCTCATGCCCGAAGCAAGGATATCGGCTGTGATATCTCCACCAACGTAGCTGCTTCTGCAGGGCAGCAGGTAGACAACAGCCTCGGGATTCACCTCTATACCCAGCTCATTCGCCCTCATTGTGGGAATCATACTGGCAGTCGGGATATACGGCTCGAGCCTGATATGCTCCGGGTTCAGGGATAAAAAGAGATGGCTCATTGTCGTGTTACCGGCTGCAACGATACCTGATATCTCCTCTTTGCATGTACCATACTCGATTCCCCGTCTGCACAGATCGTCATCAAGTGTCAGTTTCTCGATAAGGAAGTTGACGGTCTCGATTATCAGCTTGTTCAGTTTGGCAAGACCTCCATCCTCCTCCTCGGCGTAATTTATCCTGGCAAGCACATCCTCGCCGCACACGATCTGTTTGTTGTAGTTGGATTTTGTTGATATAACCTCCCCCGAATTCAGATCGATTAGGGAGACCACCACAGTTGTGGTTCCGATATCAACTGCCAGGCCGAAGTGCTTTTTTACAGCATCCTTGGAGCCAATGTAGGTGATTTCGTTCTTGCCGTTTATCTCGGCAACTGTAACGCTCACATCCCATAGGTTCTCGCGTAACATCTTGGCCGTATCTCTCAGAAGCCCAAGGCCGATTCTCGGGTCTCTGATGCGTTCATCCGAAAGGCTCTTTTTAATGCGCTCCAGATCGCTCAGGTTGTCCTCGAGACTGGGTACGGGAAGCGTCAATCTGAATTTTCTTGTAAGTGGTGTGATAATCTTAAGAGCTACCCCTTCCGAGCTTTCCAGGATCTGATGTTTTGCAGCCCTTGAAATCTCGGGTATGAAGATCTCCACATCCCCCATCACTGCGGTCTCGCAGGCCAGGTGGAAATCGTTCTTTTTCTCCTCAGGGGAAAGCAACTCGGAATCCCTTGCCGAGACATCGCCTTTTATCTGCACCTTGCATTTTCCACACTTCCCCATGCCCCCGCAAACCGAATTTATGAAAACATCGGCGGCAACAGCTGCGTTTAAGACGGTGTCCCCGGTTTGAACTGTAGCGCTCTTGTTATCAGGTTGAAACGTAACCACACAATCTGCCATATCTTCGCCCTGTCTAAACTATACGGATTGATAAGATAAAATGTTTTTGCATGAAAGGAAGTTTACAAACGTCCTCCGATAATCGAGGTGATCATTAAGAATTATTCTCCTTCGCAATCAGTCTCTCTATCTTCTTTGTCAGATCGTACGCACCTGAAATCACATTCCCCTCTGCAATTATTTTTTCGTCCTCTACCTTGACCTTCCCATCTGCAAACTCCTTGATAGTCTGTATTATCAAGGGGAGTTCCCGTTTAACCCCTTCCTTGCGAATTTCAGAAAAGAGAGACTCGCTCTCTCCTTCTTCTTTTATGATATCCTCCAGGCTCTTCTTCTTTAGCTTATTCTCCATATCCTCCCAGAGAGCATCGAACTTGCCACATCGAATGGGAAATGTACAGTATGTGATGGGAGGACCGCGGTCCAGTATCTCGGTTACATGATGCATCATAACACCGGTTCTTTCTCCCCTATCTGAAATGAGTTTCCAAATAACCTCCTGCCACGTGCCTGTGGGCCCTTGCGGCTCGGCGGGATGCAGGTTGATTATGGTGTATTTTTTACAAATCTCGTCTCCTGTGATGAGCATGTAACCTGCCAGAACACATAGATCAGGATTATAGGTTTCAAGGCGTTTCAGGATCTCTCTATCGTATGCCCTCCTCCATTCTTTAACATCCTTTATCCTCATCTCGGGCTCGAAGTATTTGGATGAGAAATTCACGCAATCTATTCCGTAGCCATCAACAAGCTCGAAGAAACCATCTGTTTCGGGATCCTGGCCCATGTTCCTGTTGATGTACACGAACTGGATTTCACAGGGAATAAAACCGCTTTGAATGGAATCCCAGACCACCTTAAGAAGCTCTCTTGCAGCCTCATCTCTTCCTGACGAGAACCATCCGATTTTATACAAGCCAATACCCCCTCGCGGTTTGGATAGGCAAATATCTCTAATAAACCTTTTTACCAATCAAATGTATCCTCCCCGGGGGATATATATATGCCCAATGTGATATGCTTTGATTTGGAGGGACCGCTGTCCCCGCAGGATAATGCGTATGAATTGATGGGCCTATTTGAAAACGGTCTGAGGATATTCGAGACAATCAGTAAATACGACGACCTTCTAGCCCTTGAAGGAAGGGAAGGATACGAGGCAGGAGACACATTGGCTCTGATTGCACCTTTCCTCGTATACCATAAAATTGCAGAGGAGAATATTGCAGAGGTGAGCAAGAAGGCCATGCTGGTCTCCGGTGCTAAAGAGCTTATATCGGATCTTCAGATCAGGGGATGGGAGGTCTACATCATATCCACAAGCTACGAGCAGCATGCCCATAATATCGGAGAGCAGTTGGGAGTAACAAAAGACAAAATCTACTGCACAAGGTTTCCTTTGGACAAATACATCGAGGAATTCGAGGGTCAGGACACATCCATTATTGCAGATGCGGAATCGGAAATTCTGGAGATGTACCCCCCCATAAACGACATGAAGGTCAAGATGAGGCTTGACAGGTTCTTTTTCAATGATATGCCAAAAACTCCTTTTGGTAAAGTGATGCATGAGATGGAGGTGGTGGGGGGAGCGCGCAAGGTCAAAGCCGCCCAGGGCATTGCCAGGAAGCACGAAATCAATTTGGAGGATATGGTGGTTGTAGGTGACAGTATCACGGATTTCAAGATGCTGCAGAGTGTTAACGAGGCAAAAGGATTGGCTGTTGCCTTCAATGCAAACCAGTATGCAATACCCTATGCAACCATTGGATTGGCCACCACAAATATGATGGACCTTTTGGAGATACTCATGCAGTGGAAGGAGAATGGAAGGGAAGGTCTTATTTCGGCATTTTCCGAGCAAAAAAATAAAAAAGAGCCCTACATACATGTTCTCCTGGGAAAAGAGAAGTTCGATGATGTGATTTCAATTCACAAAGAGGTAAGGAATATGGTTCGGGGCAGAGCTGCAAAGCTGGGGTAGACAACATGCAGGTAATAGGTATCGGGGCATTGAATCTGGACAGATTGTACAAGGTAGGGAGGATCACCGCAGGCGATGAGGAAATTGCAATCCAGGAAACCGTGGAGGAGCCTGGAGGCTCTGCCGCAAATACAATATATGCCCTGGGAAAATTGAACGTACCCACGGGTTTTATCGGTTGTATTGGTAGCGATGGGGAAGGAGAGATGGTTCTCAGATCCCTGAATACAGTGGGGGTTGACACGTCCCATATCAAGATCAAGGCCGAAACAAAAACGGGTCTGGTAATAGGTATTGTGGATCCCAGAGGTGAGCGGGCACTTTACATTGCTCCCGGAGCCAACAATCTACTGTCCGAAAGGGACCTGGATAGGAATTATCTTCACAGGGCGGATTTTGTGCACATGTCCTCCTTTGTAAACGCGGCCCAGTTGGAACTTCAGAAAAAGGTGGCAAGCATGCTGGATTTTAATTCCTGCAAACTGAGTTTTGCCCCCGGCTCATTATACGTAAAAAAGGGTCTTGATGCCATCTTACCCGTAATAGAGAAGAGTCATGTGCTGTTTTTGAATGAAAACGAAACCACGACACTTATCGGAAATGAGTATGAAAGCGTATCGAATTTCCTAATCGATGCAGGCTGCAAGATAGTGGTTGTGACCCTCAAGGAAAAGGGGTGTTTCATTACAAATGGTACCGAATCCCATCATGTGAAAGCTGACGAAACCAAGGTCAGGGATACCACAGGAGCAGGTGATGCGTTCTGTGCCGGGTTCCTATACGGACTTTCCCAAGGTAAGGAACTTTTGAAATGCGGTAAGATAGGGAATTTTGTTGCAGGAAAATGCATATCAAAAATCGGTGCACGATCTGGCCTACCCGAAAAACAGGATCTGGAAGATGGACTTTCTGAAATTTTTTAATCACAGCAGATTGCTTTTATTCTTATTTCTAAATAGAAACCATTATATAGAAGAACTTATATAGGGGGATGCCTTTCCCTAGAAAGGCGTTAAAAACTTAAGAATATAAAAAAAAAGGAGATGGAATAAATGATGGGAGGACAAACTCCAATATTGATATTGAAAGAAGGAACTACAAGAGAGAAAGGAAAAGGGGCTCAGAGTAACAATATCGCCGCTGCAAAGGCTATTGCAGATGCGGTTAGATCAACCCTCGGTCCCAGAGGTATGGACAAGATGCTAGTGGACAGCATGGGGGACGCAGTTATTACAAATGATGGTGTCACGATCCTAAAAGAGATTGATATCGAGCACCCCGCTGCAAAGATGATAGTCGAGGTTGCCAAGACCCAGGACGAAGAATGCGGAGACGGCACAACCACTGCTGTGATTCTGGCAGGAGAGCTACTGAAAAAATCAGAGGATCTTTTGGATCAGAACATCCATTCCACAATCATATCAAGCGGATACAGGATGGCAGCCGAGAAGGCAAGGGAGATCATGAATAAGGTTGCCGAGTCGGTGAGTATCAAAGACAAGAAAGTCCTGAAGAACATTGCAACCACGGCCATGATAAGCAAGAGCGTAAGCGCGTCCAGGGAACTTATGGCAGATGTAGCAGTTGATGCGGTAACACGGATTGCCGAGGAACGAGATGGCAACTACTATGTCGACAAGGATAACATACAGGTTGTAAAAAAGCATGGCGGATTCATCTCAGATACAAAGATGATAGCCGGCATCATTGTCGACAAAGAGCCTGTGCATCCTGGAATGCCAAAGAGGGTCGAAAAAGCTAAAATTGCCCTGGTGGATTCCGCATTCGAGGTTAAGAAGACCGAAGTGGATGCAAAGATACAGATTACAGACCCCACACAACTGCAGGCATTTCTGGCCGAGGAAGAGAACATGCTCAAAAACATGGTTCAGACGGTAAAGAGCTCAGGTGCTAACGTTCTGTTCTGTCAGAAGGGTATCGATGATCTGGCACAGCACTATCTGGCAAAGCAAGGTGTATATGCAGTGAGAAGGGTAAAGAAATCTGATATGGAGAAACTTTCCAAGGCCACAGGCGCAACCATTGTTACAAAGCTTACCGATCTGACCAAATCTGATTTAGGTTCAGTTGCACTGGTGGAGGAGAAGAAGATTTCTGATGATCAGATGACCTTTGTCACTGGCTGCAGGAATCCAAAGGCCGTATCCATACTCATCAGAGGCGGAACCGAGCATGTTGTGGACGAGGTGGAGCGCTCACTGGAAGATGCATTAGGTGTTGTCAGGGATGCAGTAGAAGATGGAAAGTTAATTGCCGGTGGAGGAGCAACCGCAGCAGAAATCGCTCTCAGATTGAGAGATTATGCATCTACAATTGGCGGAAGGGAGCAGATCGCAATCGAGGCCTTCGCAAATGCAATGGAAGTTATACCGCGCACACTGGCCGAGAACGCAGGTCTGGACCCGATAGACATCCTGATAGAACTGAGAAAAGCACATGCCAAGGGAAAGAAGACTGCTGGAATCAACGTCTACACAAACAAGGTCGTTGACATGCGAAAAGAGAATGTCATCGAGCCTTTGAGAGTAGGGGTTCAGGCAGTATCTTCCGCAACCGACGCTGCTATAATGATTTTGAGGATCGACGATGTCATTGCCTCAAAAGGCGGCGGCGGCGCACCTCCAATGCCTCCAGGCGGTATGGGTGGAATGGGTGGAATGCCAGACTACTAAATAAACCTTTTTTTCTTTTTTTATTTTTTTTACCATTTTTCGTAGTGTAAGATATCTTCAATTTCGAATCTTGAAGCAGGACCTTTTTGCCTTTCAGAATAACCAATGGGTAAAAGAGCAACCGGTCGAACGTGATTTGGCAGACCCATCACCCTGGAAACTGCGTTTTCATCAAAGGCCCCCACCCAGCATGATGCGAGACCGAAATCCACAATGGCAAGTAGCATGTTCTCCACTGCGGCAGCCGAGTCCTGGATGCAGTACAGTTCCCTTCCGCGACTTCCGTAATGGGCTGTGCGTTTTATATTGGCGCAAACAACGATTACCACAGGAGCCTGGGCCACGAACCCTTGATCCAGAGCGGCTTGGGCGAGCTTGTTTTTTGTCTCGGTTTCCTTTACGATTATAAAATCCCTGGGTTGGAGGTTTCCCGCGGAAGGTGCGAGATTTCCCAGCTCGATGATTTGTTTTATAGTGGCGTCATCGACTTCCCTTTTTTCGAATCCCCTGATGCTCCTTCTTTTTTTTATGGCTTCTTTAAGTTCCATAATTTTCCTCTCCTCAAGTTTCGAATCTGTAATGTTTCTCAACACCTTTATCTTTTATGAATATTGAAAAGTGGCTTTGGTTTTTCCTGCCCTCCATCCAAAACTCCCTCCATTGTTCCCTCCAACCAATAACCCCCTCCACCCACCCTTTTAATTAAAAAAAATGAATTGGAACACAAATTTTCCAATAAAAACCAAAATTACCTATATTCAAAAGTACATACCCCCTTTCAGATAGGGGAGGTAATTACATGAATCAACCACAAAAGAAACAGATTACAGATTTTGGGGAAGGAGACTACATCCAGGGAATGTTCGCAGTGAGAAGCAAAGAGACACCAAGGGAGTACAAGAACAAACAGGGCAGGTACTTCTTTCTGGCGGTAGGCGATAAAACAGGGGAGATATCCCTGAAATACTGGGGAGGGCCGGATGACGGTCCATTGATTGCGCTTTACAACTCACTTCAGGTCGGGGATGTAATCGATGTTTCGGGTGAGGTGGCCATGGACAGGTACGATAACGTGCTTACTTTGAGCATGGACGAAGGTGCACACACCCTGAGAAAATGTGATGAAAACGAGTACAAACCTGAAGACTTTCTTCCTGTTTCGGAGAGGGATCTGGATGACATGATGGAGGAGCTGCATGCAATTATCGGCTCCGTTCGCGATGAGAATATGAGAGAGGTTCTGGAAAGCTTCTTTTCGGATAAGGATTTTGTGCAGGCATTCAAGGAGTCTCCGGCTGCAATGAAACACCATCATTGTTATATCGGCGGCCTTCTGGAGCATACGTTGAATGTGGTCAAACTCTGTGATGTTCTGTCCGAACATTATCTTGCACTCAACAGGGACCTGCTTCTCACAGGCGCCATATTGCACGATATTGGAAAGATAGGCTCCTACAAAGCCCAGACAGCAATCGACATGACGGATTCCGGAAAATTTTTGGGACATATCACATTGGGCTCCGCATTACTGGAGGACAAGATGAGCAGCCTGATTTCTTATCCGGAAGTTTTGAAAATGAAACTCAAGCACCTCATTGTTTCCCACCACGGAAACATCGAGTCAGGGTTCTCGTCTCCAAAGGGCCTGAAGATTCCGGAGGCAGCGGCCCTGTATTATGCAGATTTGATGGATGCCAATGTCAAGGATTTCCTACAGGCGATGGAGAAGGAGAAATCTGTGGAGGATGCCTGGGTATATCTTCGGGGAGTGGGCCATGAGGTTTACATGAAATGAGAGTCATGAATATTTCTTGCAGGCTCGAATTTTCCTATGAGACCGAAAAAGAGGCAGAGGCCATAGTCAAGGCAGTAGAGGTTGACAACTACCAGTTCGTGAAGACGACTTTGGAGGGAAAAAAGGTTATCTCGGACGTGGAGGCAAGATCCATTTCGAGCCTTATTCACACACTTGATGATTTTTTAGCCTGTGTGGGGGTTGCTGAGAGGGTTATGAATGGGAAATGATCCTTCCCTTTGGAAGATGAGAAACATACCACTGGCCTCCCTGATATTCATTTGCCTGAATCTCTTTATCTTCCTCTATGTGGCTATCTTTCCCCAATTCTCTCCTTATTACATTCTCTGCGTGCTGCTACCAGTATATTGGATCTCGCTATTCTCCGGTGGGTGGTCCATGGCTAGCTTTTACTTAATTATTTTTCTTCTAACCATTACATTTATATCTGGAATTGCACTTGCGTATTTAAAATTATACCGGTATGGGGCCATCCTATTTCTGATATGTGGTATTCTCACACTTCCGCTGGGATTACTTGGCATCATGGCCTCGATTTTACTGTGGCGACATTCTACAGTTCTCACTTGTGCAGTATGCAACTCGTCTTTAAAAGTGGATAATTTAAGACCGGGATATTTTTATTGCTCCAGATGTAGTGCCTATTATGGATTAATAGGGGTAAAGAGAAATCCGTGACAGCTAAACCAAATTCCTAATCCAAAAAGTTCTAATAATTTCGAGCCTTATTCACACTCTTGATGATTTTTTAGCCTGTGTGGGGGTTGCTGAGAAAGTGGTGAGGAAGGAGTAGACAAATTGCTCGGGAGGACCCCATGAACCTTAAGGTAAGAATATTTTAAGCTCAGGTAATGTCCATATGCTATTTTTCCCTATCCAAAACCTTATAATAATCCCTCATTGATTATTAATTACAACCCGAAATAGCTGTGAAGGGTGAGCATGAAAATAAAAACAAGTAAATACAAAGTTGCAATGGCACTTCTAATTCTTATTATGTGTATAATCAGCGCTACCGTGGTTGTATGGGTGGAGAGTGATGAGCAACATCATCATCGTTATGATTCTGAAATCGATTTTGTGGTAAGCAAAGATGAAAGCCATTACAGGATATCTGTTCTTGATGCTCACGATACAAACAATGCATTGCGTCTTCACAGGGTATTTGTACATGTCCTCAATATTTCGGTTGAGAACGGTTACAGTCTGGATTATATTACTTACAAGGAAGATCCGGATATAACCGATTCGGAATTGTTACGTATTTATAACAGGACATTAGCAAATATCACATTTTTTGATAATGATAATGATGGGAGATTATCAAAGGATGACGAATTACTCATCAATGAGGATTTTGTAGATGCAGGTTGGGAGATCAATTGTTGGTATTATAATAATCGTGAGATAATGAGTTATGTTTTTATATGAACCCCACATCCAAAACCTTATAATAATCCCTCAATGATTCCCTCATCATATGCCGAGCATACAGAGGCCGAGAGGCACCAGGGATTTTGGGCCAGAGGAGATGGGCAAAAGAAGATACATTGAAGCAATTCTGAGAAAAACTGCAGAAACCTTTGGTTATCAGGAGATAGCGACACCCACGTTTGAACATACAGAGCTTTACACCGAAAGATCAGGGGAGGCCATAAAAAACGAGATGTACAATTTCGAGGATAAAGGCAAGAGGAAACTATCCTTAAGGCCTGAGCTCACCCTACCCACAATGCGCTTCTTCGCAAACGACATGAGGAACGTACCCAAACCAATCAAGGTCTACTACTTCGGAAACTGCTTCAGGTACGAACGGCCCCAGTCCGGCAGGTTCAGGGAGTTCTGGCAGTTCGGTGCAGAGGTCATAGGAGGGGGGATTGCAGGTGCGGATGCCGATATAATTGCTTTGGCGGTTCACAGTTTACAAAATTCGGGTTTAGAGGATTTCACAACCAGGATAGGGCATCTTGGCATGCTTCGGGCATTGCTTTCGGAGATGGGTATTGAAGGCGCGAATCAGAGCAAGTGCATGCAGCAAATCGACAAGGGTGAGCTTAAGGGACTGTACGATCTTCTCCAAACCCATGGCGCATCAGGCGAGACAATCCAGCGTATCAAGGCACTTCTTAATCTTGAAAAATCCCACGAAATCCCAGGCAAAGCAAGGGACATTTTGGGCCAGAACCTGGATGCAAAGGAAGCAATGGAAAATCTTGAAGAAATACTCGACATTTTAAGAGGATTGGGTGTGGAAGATTACACAATCGATTTGGGAATTGCAAGGGGTCTGGACTACTACACCGGCATGGTCTTCGAAATCGATGTCCCTTCACTGGGTGCCGAAAAGCAGGTGTGCGGCGGGGGAGCATATGCCTTGGCCGAGCTTTTTGATGTGGAGAAGACGAATTCCACGGGATTTGCAATAGGTTTTGACAGGGTTATGATGGCATTGGAAAGAAAGAATGTGAAGATTCCTGTCCCCACTTTAGTAGTATATGTAATCCCACTGGGCTCAAATGCTAAAGACGAGGCATTGAAGGTAGTAACCACGCTTCGAAGAAGCGACATCCCATGCGATATGGCACTTACGGACAGAAGCATTTCCAAACATATGAAACATGCGAACTTGAAACGTACACGATTTACCATAATAATAGGCGACGAGGAGATAGGATCAAAACAGGCGACTGTGAAGGATATGGATAGTGGAGAGCAGAAAAAAGTAGGCTTTGAAGAAATAGTCGACTTCATCGAAACTTCCTTGGAAAATTAAACTCCAACGAGAGTGAAGGATATGTTTGGAGACCTCATTTATGAATTCACTGGAGGTAATATCTATTTATTGTTATTCGGTGCCTTCCTGGTATTCTACCTGGATTCCATGGTACTCACCATACTGCCTGAGGTTCTTATCCTCACTTTCGTGGGTGCACAACCCGAGGGAGTTGGAACCTTTGTCTGGCTGGTGCTTCTTTTATGCATGGCAAACATAGGGGATGTGGCTGGAAATTATACAGTATACCTGATGTTCAAGAATGTCAAGCGCTACCATAACTGGGTCCATGATAAATTGCAAAAATACGTGGGTTTCTTGATATTAAAGGATGAAAAACTGATATTGCTGAACAGGGTGGCCCCCGCCCTTCCAATGTGCGGAGCCTTTATGGCAGCATGCAACTGGAACGTGAAGAGATCCCTATTTTACATATATATTGGAGGTTTGGCCAAATACTCCATTATACTGTTTCTTTACGGATTCCTTTCTGTCTATATTCCGGATGATACAGCTTTGTGGATAACGCTCATTTCAGTTATCGTATTCCTGGTATTCAGTTTCTTTTTGGGAAGACGCGAGCAGAAAAGACTTCTTGAAAAGGTAAAAGGGGAGCACGAGGCAACCCCCCAAGATGAAGTTCAAGAGTAAACTATATCCAAAAATGTGTTGATGTTCTTGTCCAATTGAAAATCCTTATCAGGCCCTCTGTATTTTGCAGCTCTCTTCAGGTTCTCTTTCAGATTCAATTCCTCCTGTTTAACGTAATGAAAATTCCCCCTGCTCTCGTGATATTCGGCAAGATATTCCTGCTCTGTCTGCTGCGGTGTGGGAATGAACATTGCCTTTTTCCCAAGGGCGTAGATGTCCATAAGAGTGGAGTATCCGGATCTTGAGATTATGAACTTGGACCTGTTCAATACCCTCTCCCTTTCATCTTTGGGGAGAATTTCGTAGAGCTGGATGTTTTGGGCAAGCTCGCTTTTTTTTCTTTTAAGCCCATCCCCCAAATGCCTTCCAAGGCTCAATACGACATTTTCGGATAGATCGTTTACCTGGGCAAACATAAGATTCTCCAGAACCTGTCTCTGGGGTTCGGGACCTGAGATAGAGATGAGATAGTCCACATCCTCTTTAACATCCATCTTTTTGAAATCCGATACGATACCAAAGTATTTCACTTTACTAGAATTAATATGGTTCAGGTTATGGGATAGATCCCCAGAAATTCCGTTTTTTTCGTAATCCGGGACCATAATGTTCTTAAAATACTTCTCAAAGTACGCAATGAATCTTTCGAATCCGTTTTCTATCACTCTGAATCTTGATGGGGCTATCATTCGCAGTTGGTGGGTTATGAAGAATGAAGGTATTGATCTATGGAAAATCCCGTACCTGTTGTCAGAAATTATTAGGTGGAATTTATTTTTTTCAAGATTCTTCACTATCCTTTTATGCTCCCGCATGATGGAATTTATAAGCCTTGGGACAAACAAAC